>CAZMFD010000124.1:0-1670 GCA_964565445.1 uncultured Geobacteraceae bacterium | reverse complement strand
AGGATGCAATTAAAGAGAGTTAGGCGGGAGAGAAAAAACAGTTTCCCCCACGATAGCAATGTAAAATCATGGCATTGCTGGGAGTCGCTTGGCTCATTTCCGTAAAATCCCCCCAGAGCAGATTGACCGTCCTGACAAGGAATAAACCTCAATAAAATAGCGGACTTCTTTTAACCGATTAAGGTATAATCGGGGTCACCACAACCAAAAAAAAGAGGTCCGCTATGGCTACTATACTACAACCGGCTCTGTTTTCCTGGCAAGAAATTGATGCGTGTTCCGATCTGGATCGCTTGGATCTGGTTCTGTCGGTCTTGCCCGACGACGATATGATGCATCTGCTCGAAAAAGAACGCGGCAAAGGACGTAACGACTATCCGGTACGCGTGATCTGGAATACCCTTCTGGCCGGGATTGTGTTTCAACATCCTTCGATCGCTTCGTTACGACGAGAGCTGTTACGCAATGCCGAGTTGCGCCAGCGTTGTGGTTACGATTTATGTCGCGGGGTGTTAGCTGTGCCCCCGGCCCACGTGTTTTCACGCTTTCTCACCAGCCTTCAACGCCACGAAGCAGAGATCCGGGAGATGTTTGACCGTCTGGTGGAGCAGCTCCGTCAGGAACTCCCTGATTTGGGTGTCAACCTGGCGGTTGACGGTAAAGCGATCGACTCAGCCGGCAAAAAAAGTGACAAGACCCGCGATGGTCGGCGCGACACCGATGCCGACTGGGGCACGAAAAGTTATCATGGCCAGCGGACAGACGGCAGCTTGTGGAGCAAGGTCAGCCATTGGTTTGGTTACAAGCTGCATCTGCTGATCGATGCCGACTATGAGCTGCCGGTGGGCTACACCGTCACCAAAGCCTCAGTGAATGACACCACTCAGCTGATGCCCCTGCTGGCCGAACTGGAGCAGCATCACCCAGAGATCGTGGCGCAGGCCCAAACCTTAAGTGGCGATCGGGGCTATGACAGTCAGGTTAACAATCAGCAACTGTACGACAGGTATCAGATTGCACCGATCATTGACATTCGCCACGACTGGAAAGATGGTGAAACCACTCGCGCTCTTGATCCTGGTCGTGCTGATGTCATCGTCTATGACCAGGATGGCACCCTGTTCTGCGCTCCCGGGTTGGTCACTGACCAGATGATGCCGCTGGCTTATGACGGATTTGAGAGCCAGCGCGGTACCCTGAAATATCGCTGTCCGGCCGCAGTATATGGTCTAGACTGTCCTGAACGCGAGCGTTGTGGTAGCAGCGCTTACGGTCGGGTGGTTCGCGTGTCGCTAGATCATAATCGGCGGCGCTTCATTCCGGTACCGCGCAACAGTTACAAATTCAAGCGCCTGTACAAAAAACGCACAGCGGTCGAGCGGGTCAACAGCCGCCTGGATGTCAGTTTCGGCTTTGAGCGGCACTTCATCCGCGGTCAGAAAAAGATGCAGGTCCAGGTCGGACTTGCGCTGATCGTCATGCTCGCCATGGCCCTGGGGCGTATCCGGCAGGGACAGGCAAAGAAGATGCGCTCCCTGATAGAACCCGCTTGGCCGCGAGCAGCCTAAAGCCAAGCAACATCGAAAGACAGCTGATTCAAAAAGGGGCACAGCTGAAGTGCGCCCAAAAACACCGCACAAATGCCAGATAAGGAAAATCTGTGTCAAATA
>CAZMFD010000123.1:0-2660 GCA_964565445.1 uncultured Geobacteraceae bacterium | reverse complement strand
AAAGAAAAGCGGCAGCATGACAAGATTCATACTACCGCTACCGTAATGGTGGCTGGAGAAGGCCGTAAGCCGGGTCCTGTTCCCTGCGCAGTTACCCGCAAGCAGGGTGATGATCATTCATCTAGGGTTGCCGTTGCCGACAACCTCAAGCGGCCAACCCGGGAACTTCGGGCGGACCACCCTCAAACGTTCCCCTATTAGGCCTTGCTCCGGATGGGGTTTACCTAGCTTCCGCCGTCGCCGCCGGAACTGGTGAGCTCTTACCTCACCCTTTCACCCTTACCCGCCGGAAAAAACGTTGCGGGCGGTTTCCTCTCTGTGGCACTGTCCCTGGGGTCACCCCCGGTTCCCGTTAGGAACCATCCTGTCCTGTGGAGCCCGGACTTTCCTCCCCCCGCCTGGCGAACCATGGCAAGCGGCGATCATCTGTCCTTCTCCAGCCGAAAAACTACGCCTCTGCCTCAACATAAAGGATACGATTACAGTGCGGGCAGGTCTGTAAATCAGCCCCCTGTAACAACTGATTGAACAACTGGGGTGGCAACTGCATATTACAGCCAAGACAGGCACCATTTCTGGCGACAGCCAGGGCCATGCCATTACGCCGTTTGAACAGCCCCTGGTATTTGCGCAGCAGGCTTTTGGGAACATCTGCAGCCACTTTTTCACGGTTACGGATATGCTGCTCTAGTTGCTTGCCGGATTCGCTTAACAGTTTATCAAGCTCACTACCACGCGCCCCGGCATTGTCATTGACCGCATCGAGGCTGGCCTGTTTTTCCTGCTGATCCTCAGCCAGAACGTCAATCTCTTTACGTTTATTCTGCAGTTGTTCCTCAAGGTCCTTGTTCGCCTTTTTAGCAACATCAATCTCCTTAAGGACCGCCACATATTCCTTCTGGGTCTGGATGGCGGGCAAACGCGCCTCTACGCGGGTGACATTGTCGCGCTGTTTCTGCAGTTCCTGCTCAATCTGCGCTTCATCCAGGCGCAGTTGGTCGACCTCCGTGTTGAGTTGATCAAGCATAGCCTGAACCTCTGCGGTCTGTTCGGCAAAAACACTCAACTCCTGTTCATAGCCACTGCGGGTCGTTTCGATGGTACTGATTTCCTGATCGATTTCCTGCAAATCCCTGAGCAGGTTCATCTTTTCTTGCACGCGGTACCTCCATTGCTATGTATTGCTTATCAGGTGATGGTAATAAATGGATCCTGTTCTGTTGTCATGGTAATCACTTCAAGGCCAAAACGCTGCTCGGCAATCAGGGACGTCAAGCGCTCGGCCATTTTTTTAATCATAATTTTTTCGGTGCCGAAGTGACCGGCATCAATTAATGCCATACCATCAGCCCGTGCGCGCTGCGCTTCGTGAAATTTAATATCGCCAGTGACCAGACAGTCAGCACCCAGGCGCTGGGCATCGGCATAGGTCACCATCCCCCCACCACCGCAGACAGCTACCTTGCCGATCAACTGGTCGGCGTTGCCAACCATGCGCACTGCAGTAACATCAAGGGCGGCTTTAACCTGGCTGGCAAAAGCGTCAAGAGTCCGCTTCTTACCAAGAACACCAATACGCCCGAGACCAGGCCCCTGAACCGGATTGGCCAGCGGGATCAGATCATAGGCAACCTCTTCGTAAGGATGAGCCTTGATCATGCGGGTGATAATGCGTTCACGCTGCGGAATCGGGATAATTGTCTCAAGGCGCAATTCTTGGGCCTCTTCATGGGCTCCAGGGGTCCCGATGAAAGGATCTGTATCAGCACCGCCCCGGAAGCTACCAGTCCCGCTGGTACGAAATGAGCAGCGGTCGTACGCACCGATCTGCCCGGCTCCAGCTGCGAACATGGCTTCCATGACGGCAACCTCGTGGCCACTGGGCACATAAACTACCAGTTTGTAATAACCATCGCTGCGCGGGCGCTCCAGGGGAGTAACCGCAGCAAGCCCCAGTTGTGCCGCCAACCAGTCATTGAGGCCATCAACGGCGCGGTCAAGATTGGTGTGAGCAGCAATGATGGCAATGTTATGACGAATGGCATGGTAAATAATCCTGCCGGTCGGGTCACTGGGGGTTAAGCGTTTGAGAGGGTGGAAAATTAGAGGATGGTGGCAGACAATCAGATCAACACCAAGGCGCGCTGCTTCTTCAACAGCTGCCTGCTCGACATCAAGACACACCAGAATGCGCCGCACCGACGCGTTAGGGTCACCAACCTGCAAGCCGACATTGTCCCAGTCTTCGGCCAGACGGGGCGGCGAAATATGGTTGATCAGGCCGACAATATCTGCCACGCGGGCTATATTTTTCTCAGCCATTGTCACCCCACAAAGCGCCTACTGAGCAAAAAGAAAGAGTGCACTGGTTCTCCGGTGCACTCTGGGTTGACATTCTGGTTTCTGGTTCTGACATACTCTGCTGAGTTGATCTCATCAAGCGACCTCACCGTTGCCGAACCGGGAGGTTGAGTGGTCTAGCTGCTGTTCTCGCATGAATATGATTGGCCTTTTTAATCTCAATACAACAGACGTCTTAAGTAACAGGCTAAAGAATCAAAAAAAGTGGTGGGCCCACCAGGACTCGAACCTGGGACCAGCCGGTTATGAGCCGGCGGCTCTAACCAACTGAGCTATAGGCCCGCTTCCTTAATACCGCG
>CAZMFD010000122.1:0-2886 GCA_964565445.1 uncultured Geobacteraceae bacterium | reverse complement strand
TACGCCCTACCGGCATTTGCCGGCTTCATCGCCCTGGCTTCGGTCATCATGTCACCCCGGGCACAAAGTGAAGGGGCTTTTTTTCAAGGGCTCGGTGCTGACGGCAGCCAACCGAGCCTGTTGAGCCTGACCTTCTCTCAAGTCACGACCTGGATCTTTGCCCGCTCACTCATGAACGCGGCGATTCTTGGTTTCTACTATGGCATCTGGGGCACCCTGGCTTATGCGTTCTACTATTTTTCATTTTTAACCGGTGGAAAAATTGTTGACAGCTTGCGTTTCGAACACGGCTTTCACAGCGTGCAGGATTTCCTGCGATCCCGTTTTGGTCGTTGGGGGACAGGTTGTTACAACTTTGTCATCGGCATCCGCCTGATCAGCGAAGTATTTGCCAACCTTCTGGTGATCGGCATTTTGTTTGGCGTCGCCGGCAGTCAGGCCTATACGCTGACCATCATCGGCTTCTCGGCGGTTACTCTGCTCTATTCAATGCTCGGAGGCTTAAGTGCTTCATTACGCACCGACGTTTTTCAGATGGTCATTTTTCTTGGAACATTGGTGTTCTTAATCGCCCTGGTTGTTTTTCATCAGAACGTTTCACTGAACGACCTTGCCTTCAAGCCTTTTGTCTTCGATCAACCCGGACCAATCCTGATGCTGGTTGCCCTGTTACAAGTCTGGAGCTATCCGATGCACGACCCGGTGATGATGGATCGCGGCTTTCTTGCCGATCGGGAAACGACCCGAAAAAGTTTTCTGCATGCTGCCTGGATCAGCATGATCTGTATCATCGCCTTCGGCTGTCTCGGTGTTCTGGCAGGTGCGCATGCCACTGAAGGGGGAACCTTGAATGAAACGTTGATGCAATTGCTCGGCAAGGTGCCGATGCTCTTTTTTAGTGCGGCCCTGGTTATTTCGGCGATGTCGACACTGGACAGTACCCTGTCGAGTTCAGCCAAGCTGTTGGCGGTTGATATGCGCATCATGAAAAAGACTTTACGAAACGGTCGGGCGGTGATGGCAGTGTTCATGCTTCTCGGTTTGCTGCTGGTTTTCTGGGGGAACAATGATCTGTTCAGTGCGGTTGCCGTGAGCGGCACGGCCTCTTTATACCTGGCACCGGTCATTTTCTTTTCGCTCTGGGGAAAACGTCGAGATATCCCGGTCTGGAGTTATCTGCTCAGTTTTATTCTGGCGCTGACGGCCTCGGTTCTCTATTTCACGGAATCGAGCGGTTATAGCAGTCTGCTTGGTGACGCTCATAAATACACCAAATTGCTCTATTTGACCGTTGCGGTCATGGGCTTCGGATGCCTTGGCTTCTGGCTTGGCGGTAGAGGACATTCTGAACATCAGGAGAAAGCGTCATGAGTCTTACAGATTCTGTCGACCTGGGTGAACTGGAGGGGACGGTACTTGTTTTCGGCGGCCCATACAGCAATCTGGCAGCAACAAGGGCTATGCGCGAGCGTGCCGAACTACTCGGTATTCCGCCGCAAAGAACGATCTGCACCGGCGACATAGTTGCTTATTGTGCGGAGCCGGTCGAGACAGTCGCTCTGATTCGCGACTGGGGGATTGCCGTTGTTAAGGGAAACTGTGAAGACTCTCTTGGCCGTGGCATACCGGACTGTGGGTGCGGGTTCGATGAAGGCACAACCTGTTCGCTGCTGTCGGATGATTGGTACCGCTTTGCGGACCAGCGAATTTCTGAAATCGACCGGAGGTGGATGCGAGCCCTGCCAGATTCTATCTTTTTCAGCCTGCAGGGTAAAAGTATTTGTGTCGTCCATGGTGGTGTTAAACAGATCAATCGATTTGTTTTTCCCACAACAGAAAAAAATATCAAAAAAGAAGAACTCAATCTGGCGGGTACCGATGTCGTCGTCGGTGGCCACAGCGGCATTCCTGATGGTCAAGCCATCGGCGCGAGGTTTTGGCTCAATGCCGGCGCTATCGGTCTTCCTGCAAACGATGGTACCCCTGACGGTTGGTACCTGCTGTTGTGTCCTGAAAAGGAAGCGCTAGCGTGTTGTTGGCGAAGGCTCACTTATCCGGCAACACGCACAGCGGAAGTAATGAGATCCAGAGGGCTTGTCAACGGCTATGCGGATGCTCTGGGCACCGGACTTTGGCCCAGCATGGATGTGTTGCCGCAGGCGCAGCGTCAATTAAGGGGGCAACCGATTATGATGAATGAACTGATCTGCTGCTGATGTCGCGGAATATCATGGTATGATAAGTCTGTAATAACCCCATACCAAAAAAGGAGTCTTAAAATGAAAACACTGCTTATGGGAACGTTGCTGTTGCTGATGACCTTCACGGCCGGTTTTGCTGCCGACGGACTTGTCAGTGTTAAAAGTCCTTATTCAACCAAACAGACAATGGATCGCCTGGAAGAGATTGTCTCTCAAAAAGGGTTAACGGTCTTTGCGCGAATCGACCACGCCAAGGGAGCCCAAAGCATCGGGAAGTCTTTGCGCCCGACAGAACTCCTGATTTTCGGCAACCCCCAAGGTGGTACCCCTTTTATGGAGTGCGCGCAAACCGTGGCCATTGATTTACCACTAAAAGCTCTAGCCTGGGAAGACCAAGAGGGAAAGGTTTGGCTCAGTTACAATGATCCCGGCTACCTCGCCGGGCGACATGCCGTCGATACCTGTCCGGTTGTCGAGAATCTCAGCAAGGCGCTGAACGCTATCAGTCAAGAAACTGTAGCACAAAAGGCAAAATAAGCCGCAGATTGCAAATGTTGTTGGGTAAGGCTATAACAGAGAAAACCGTGAGGCGTAGGGATGAATCTTGTTTATCTGAATGGCCAATTTATTGAAGAAGAAAAGGCCTGTATCTCGGTACTGGATCAGGGTTTTCTCTATGGTGATG
>CAZMFD010000121.1:0-2996 GCA_964565445.1 uncultured Geobacteraceae bacterium | reverse complement strand
CCTGGCTGCTATTTGATGAAACCCTGACCATCCCCGGCATCTGTGCCATGGTTGTTACCGTGTACGGAGTTTACCTCGTGACCAAAAAACAATCTGCACTACCGAAGTCCCCCCTTAATCGGAACGCTCAGAGCCACAAATAGACAATCGGGCAACATTTTGAGATCATCGTGACGCCAAAGGAGAGTGTATGGATCACAATGTTAAAATCCTACAGTTTACCGATCAGGTCGCTGCCGGTTTCCCCAGTCCGGCCGCTGATTACTGTGAAAGCCGCCTGGATCTCAATGACCTGTGCATCAAGCACCCGGCCGCCACCTTTTTTGTCCGGGCCCAAGGGGATTCAATGATCGACGCCGGTATCTTTCCCGGGGATGTCATTGTTGTTGATCGGTCAGTCACCGCCAAACATGGTGATATCGTTATTGCAACCTTTAACGGGGAACACAGCATCAAAAAGCTTGAAACCAAACCGACTTTACGGCTGGTACCGATGAACAGCAACTACGAACCCATCGAGATACCCGAGGGCACCGACATCGACATCTTCGGTGTTGCCACCCACACGGTTCATGCCCTGCAGAACCTCTGATCCCATGTACGCGCTGGTCGATTGCAATAACTTTTATGTCAGCTGTGAGCGGCTTTTTCAGCCGGCCCTGAGTGGTCTACCGGTGGTGGTTCTGTCCAACAATGATGGCTGTGTTGTTGCCCGTAGCCCCGAAGCTAAAGCCCTGGGGATCAAGATGGCGGTTCCCGCCTTCCAGGTTGCCGATCTGATCAAGAAACACCACATCAAGGTCTTCTCTTCCAATTATGCCCTCTATGGCGATATCTCCTCGCGGGTCATGGCGACCCTCGAATCCCTGGCCCCGCACATCGAAGTCTACTCTATCGATGAAGCTTTTCTTGATCTGGCGGGTTTTCGTTTGATGGGTTCCCTGGAAGACTATGGTCGCATGGTGCAGCAGACCATCAAAAAGCATATCGGGGTTCCGGTCTGTGTGGGTATCGCTCCCACCAAAACCCTGGCCAAACTGGCTAACCATGCCGCCAAGACCTACAAGGCAACCGGCGGAGTGGTTGATCTGTCCTGCCCCGAGCGTCAGCAGAAACTGATGAACCTGCTGCCCGTCGATGAAGTCTGGGGTGTGGGGCGTAAGACAGCTGAGAAACTGTTACAGCAGGGCATAAAAACCGTCCTGCAGTTATCCCGGTGTGACACCACCCGGGCGCGCAGGATCGGCTCCATCAATCTGGTGAAAACCATTGATGAACTCAACGGCACCATCCGTTACGCTATCGAAGAAGAACCGGAAACCCGCAAGCAACTCATGTGCTCCCGCTCCTTTGCCGAAAAAATGACCGACCATGACCAACTACGCCAGACCATCTGCGAGTTTGCTGCTCGTGCTACCGAACGTCTGCGCAGCGAGCACCTTGCCTGCCGTATCGTCCAGGTCTTTATCCGGACCAGCCAGTTCAACAGTAGCGACCCTTCGTATTCCAACAGCGCCACCGCCAAGCTCTCCACACCCACCAGCGATACCCGCACCATCCTCAAAACCTGCACCGACCTGTTTGATTCCATCTGGAAAGACGGCTACCGCTACGCCAAATCCGGCGTCATGCTCGGGGACTTCTGTGAACAAACGAACATCCAGCACGATCTGTTTGCCGACCATAGCGCCCTGGCTGACAGTGATCGTCTGATGACTGCTATCGACAGAATCAATCAAAACAGCCGCAGTAAAATCTGGTTTGCTGGTCAGCGCCCCGCAGAAGACTGGTTTATGAAGCGCGCCAATCTTTCCCCCGCCTATACCACTCGTTGGAGCGACATTCCCAAGGTGCGGTAGCTTTTATCCACACTTTTTTTGTTTTTTTTCCTTGGACCCCCTCCAGTCAGAAAAAATTCAGAAATCATCCCTATACTCATAGCCAATCCAGAACTGTCAACTGTAGGTTTTCTTCGCAGAGGATCACCATGTCGCCAAAGACAGCATTGCTTTTTGAGGACAATGATTTCTATCGAGAAGTGATGACGGAGGTTCTGCTGGAAAAGAACTTCCAGGTCGCCGCCTATACCGATCCGACGGCTTTTTTATCGCAAAAAGCGGCCTGTTGTTGTGCCGCTAGCGGACCGTGCGCCGATGTGATGATTACCGACAACCAGATGCCTGGAATGACAGGTCTGGAATTTCTGGAACATGTCCGTGCCAGAGGATGCAAGCTCCCAAACGATTCTACAGCAATCATCTCCGGCAACTGGTCAAAACAGGATCATGCCCAGGCATTGAAGCTAGGCTGTAAAATCTTTCACAAGCCGACATCCCTGGACGCCATACTGGATTGGCTCGATGAAGCAACCAGCACACAGCCTTCGTAGCAAACAGGCAGGGGGGAAAGATGAAAAAGATACGTATAGCCGCAGCCATGGTCTTGTGCCTTGTTCTCATTGCAACAACCGCCAGCGCCGAACTGTTCTCGGAACCGGCAGTGACCGAGGCCAGGGAATTTGCACAAATCATTGACAGCAGAAAAACAGAAGCGGCCTATACCCAGGCCTCAACGCTTTTGAGGTTGTCACGGGATCAGCAGGAGTGGAGTCAGACAATCAACCGCAGTCAGACACTGCTGGGTGCGGTTCACGAGCGTACCCTGGTTGCTGTCCGCTCGGTTCAGACATTCCCGAAATTACCGGATGGAGACTATCTGATTGTCCAGTTTAACGCTCAGACCACCCACAAAAGCAGTGCTGCAGAAGTGATATTGCTGCATCAAGAAGGCAGTGACTGGTTGGTTGCTGACTATTCCATTCGGTGATACCGGACGAAAGATTCAGCTGAATGGTTTTACGCACGGGGAGGCGGGGGTCGGCCAGGCCGTTAAGGCTTGGCCGACCAGCAACGTCAAACTCAATCCAAAAATTTGATTACAATAGTCGTCCCTGCAAAATTATAAATATCTGTAATTATTGCTTTATTTAACGTTTT
>CAZMFD010000120.1:0-3122 GCA_964565445.1 uncultured Geobacteraceae bacterium | reverse complement strand
CCAACGTCAGGGCAATAGCACCAGCAGCTCAAAAAAATGAAGTTAAAAAGCAGACTGGTTGGGGGGAATCACCAACCCCGGCACCAAAAAAGATAGCCGGAAAAACGGCGATTGCTCTAGATGATGATGAGTTCGGGAAGTATTAAAAGGCAAACCACAGAGACACGCGAGGCACTGAGTAAGTTCTGAACATAGGACAGGTTGGTTATGCTGAATCGCGACTTTAACAGGTTTTCTCTGTGCCTCAGTGCCTCTGTGGTTACCGCATGATCAAACAATCCGCACCGGGGCAAAACCACCCCCCGGTGTGCGCAGGTTGGTGAGTTGTCCCTGATAGAGGCGCGCGCCGACGCCAAGCAGATGATCGCGGTAAACAAAGAGGCGCAGGTCGACCTTGAATGATTCGCCATCCTTGCTGGTCACCTGGGAGGGGGGCACGAGTTGCTGCACCAGGGTTGAATCCGGCTCCATTTCGGCAAAACGCTTGCGGGTGATACTTTTGCCCATCAGCACGCCTCGGCCACCAAACTTGTTCACCGGTTTGAAAATCAGTTGCTTGCGCTCATCCCACAAATGAGTCGCATCCATATCACCCATCAGACGGCTCAGGGGAACCATCTCAAGTAATAACCGTGTCCTTGCGGATGAGAGACCAAGCTGCTGTAACACCGCTTCATCCGACCACAAGGTCATCCGCCGCTTGTCTGCCAATAAACCGTAGGCAAAAGGATTGGGTGACAAACAGACACTGCCAGCCAGATAGGCACTGCGCAAAGCAGACTGCGCCTCATCTTCGAGATAAAAGTCACAGTGGCGGTTATAGATGAGCTCAACCTTACGACCCTGGTGATAAACACCTTCAGCACTGCTCTGCAGATCTCCTGGATCGGCAATACGGGTATCGATGCCATGACGGATCAGCCAGTCTCGACAGCTGACCATTTCCGGATACAGGGGTTGATTTGGGGGATCGTCATCAAGGATGACCAGGCACTTGAGCGCTTGCAGCGATCGGGAAAATTCCCGCCACTCACGCTGAAAACTGAACAGCAGCCGCTGTTGGAAGCGGCCCGACATGGCAATGCCAGCGCCCCCCTGCAAATCGCGCATCTGGCTTTGCCAGGCAACAAAAGCACCACCGGCATTGGTATTGACCTCGATCAGCCGCGGTCCGTCTGGGCCGAGATGAAAATCGTAACCCATCATCAGGGCCGCATGCCCAGGATCAAAACGGGCGATCTCAGGGACCTCAGGAAAAACCCGTTGCTGATAAGACTCACGCTGACTCAAACGAAACAGAGTGCGTGCCAGAGTATGCATACGCTTGAGATCATGGCGACAGATGTCGACTCGCGTCGGGCTGATTGGGATTCCAGTCTGTTCAATAGTCATGTTGATATTCTTTAGAAGTATATGTTCAGCACAGGGTTGGGGGATGCTGTGCAAGTACAGAGCGCAATAGCTACCTTTAGAAAACGTTGATACGGCGAATCAAGGCACTGAGCAGGCCGAAACTGCGCTGGTTAAAGTCAATAATCAAACGCGGCAACTTAAGAAGATCAGGCTGGTCGTGCTCTTCAGGCAAAGCGTCGTTGAGGACCATCGTCCCATCTGGAGCAAGAATTTCACCAAACTCATTGATCAGGGTCTCGCACTGTTCCTGACTGAGCTGATGATTCAAGCGGATAACCAGTTTTTTGCGGACATAGCGCAGGGAGTGGTAGTTACGATAAAACTCATCAATGACTTCAACAGCTTCACGATAATCACGGGTAATCGTAAATAAGCCAAAATCCTCCCCGGAAATCAGACCGCGCTTGAACAGGCTGTCGCGCAAAAACTTAAACCATTCATCCCAATAGCCACCATCATCATCAATCAGCACCAGAGGAATGGGCGGGTTTTTCCCGGTCTGCACCAGAGTGATGACCTCCATCGCCTCATCCAGGGTACCAAAACCGCCGGGAAACAGGGCAACGGCATCAGCCTCTTTTAAAAAAGCCACCTTGCGATTAAAAAAGTAGCGGTAAGTGATGACTTTAGCATCCTCATTCATGATCGGATTGGTTTCCTGCTCGAAGGGCAGATGAATATTGACGGCAAAGGAGTTCTGGGCCCCGGCACCTTCATTCCCCGCCAGCATGATTCCGGGTCCGCCGCCGGTAATAACCATGTAGTTGTGTTCAACCAGTTGGCGGCAGAAGTCAACACAGGTCTGGTAGATCGGTTCATCGCGTCTGGTACGCGCGCTACCGAAGACTGTTACCTTTTTACGGTGGCGATAGGGGGCAAAGATCTTGTTGGTATAGCGCATCTCCTTCATGGTGGTGCGCATCAGCTTCTGATCCGCCATATAGTTGTTTTCCTGGCCTGACTTCAAGGCGGTCAGGATCATCTCACGGATCAACCGGGGGTGATTGACTCCGGCCTTGCTCATCATCAGATCGATGTGTTCATCAATTTCCCCGTTGGAACGATCAAAACTCAATGTCATGGCATCCATCCTTCGGCATCGGTGCCGCTAATAAATAAAAAAATGATCGCCCCTGTAACCGCGCAGACTGTAACAGCAGACCCGTCATCGCCGCCCCCGCATAGCGCTGAGCTACCGCTAGGTACAGTTGCCGTAACTCCCCTTCCAGCCGATAAAATTGCTTTAAATCCGCTGCCGGCAGCGAGTTCTCGATTATATCACAAATAAACGAGATGCAATTGTAGGGCCTGCGGCTGGCCGGGAGCAGACATCCGTTAGCACCGAGAAACGGACAACTTTGCTGAAAATCTGCTGCGGGCAACTGTTCCTGTCTGAAGAAGTACTGAAGCAGATTGATCAGGGTCATATGGTTGTGACCGGCATGGCAACAGCCGCCGGCACAGTCGCAACAGTGCTGTTCGCCCGTTGCTGCCACGAATAGACGGTTTAATCGCTGCTGCAGGTCGGCAATCTTACGTAACCTTGGTTCAAGCCAGTTTTTTTCATCTTGCCCGAGGTGCTGATATTGGTCCTGAGCTGCAGTGACAATCTGCGTCCACATCTGTTGGCGGTGATGATGCATGGGTAACCTGAAAAGAAAAGCGGCAGCATGACAAGATTCATACTACCGCTACCGTAATGGTGGCTG
>CAZMFD010000119.1:0-3157 GCA_964565445.1 uncultured Geobacteraceae bacterium | reverse complement strand
AGCAGGCGCTCATCATCGCCGGCATGGGGAGAGTGACAGGCCACACAGCCATTTTCGCCATAGCGTACCAGGTGATTGTGGGATGAAGCCATCTGCTCACCAACCTGCGGATGACACATCAGGCAGGTATCGATCAACACCGGCTGACTGCCGGCATGGCAGTCAGTGCAGCCGGACTCATAGGCCGCATGCAGGACGTCGCGAATCAACCCCTTACGCTCGCTGCCGTGGGGATTATGACAGGAACTGCAATTGGCCGGTGGCACGGGGAAATCGGCATGCTTCTGGCGCACGGTTGCACTCGAATGACACCCCAGGCACAGATCATCGCCGCCATTGACCAGGAGATTCGGGTACTCCGACTGATGCGGTAGATGACAGGCCGCGCAGTCCCCACCGGCGTAGGGGGCATGGGTGTTTTTATAGCTGCGCTCGATCTCGTCATGACAACCGAAACAGGTGTCGGCGAGCCCGCCTGACAGCAGACCCTGATGATCTGAAGCATGGGGCTCATGACAGCTCATGCATTCGCCGTTGCGAACCGGTTGATGAATCAAGCTCTGGCGTGTCGTTGTATCGATCACATCACCGTGACAGGAAAAACACAGGTCTTTTACCTCCTCCTGTAGCAGACCCTCGAAGCGCGCCACGTGGGCACTGTGGCAGGCAAGGCAATCCCCTGCCGCCGCGGGCATATGATTAATCCTCTTTTCAAAGGCGTCACTATTGTGGCAGTTAAAACAGTCAGAGGCAAAAACCATCCCCTGGCTCAGCACCAGCAGTAGCAATGCCACGGTCGTGGCCAGTAATGGCCGCAAAAAAACAGACGGGGACATTATTGCGCACTCCCTTCATGACAAGCGATACAATTGTTGGGCGTAAACGGCTGATGTCGAACCGGGTAGAGCAGATCCTGCTCCAACCCACCATGGGGGTCATGACAGGAGACACAGGAGTCTGCTCCCGGGATAATCCCTTCATGAGCCGCCGCAAAACGCGGGGTTCCCTGATCGTGACAACCGGCACACAGCTCACCAATGCTGGACACGGTCATCGCCTTAAAATCAGACCCATGGGCAACGTGGCAGATGGAGCAATCCTGTGCTGCCGGCTGGTGGATGGAACCATCGCGCCAGTACTGGGCTACTTCACCGTGACAGCCCAAACATAACGCCGGCTGACCCCGATTTAAGTAGCCATCATGGGGTGAGCCGTGGCCACTATGGCAGGCAGCACAGTCCTTCTGTGCTACCGGTTCATGGCTGAACTTGGCCGTGCTGATCTCTTCTTCGACATTGCCATGACAATCAAGACAGACCTGACCCGGTTGGCCCTTGACCAAGCCCGCCTGGTCGGTTCCATGAGGACCGTGACAGAGCAGACAATCGCCATCGGCGAACGGCATGTGAGCGGTCTCTTCGCTGGTTTGTAACTCCAGATCACCGTGACAACTGAAACACATGGTGCCACCGGTCGCAGACTGGACCAGCATTCCCTCATGTTCGCCGCCATGGGGCGCATGACAAGCGGAACATTCACCCTGCGCAAAGGGACGATGTTGACTGAACAGTCCCATCTCGCTACGGGTCTGACGATGGCAGGAGAAACACAGATCGGCCTCCTTTTCAACCAGCAGGCTCCCCTGTTCGGATTTGTGGGATGCATGACAGTCCAGACACATGCCATTTTCTGACGGCATATGCGGATTTGCGGTATCAGCGTAGGCGTCCCGATCATGACAATCAAAACACAAGGTCGGCGAATCATTTTTCAGCAGCGCCTGGCTTTCACTGGCATGTCCCTGGTGACAGTCCATACAGGCACCTTTGGCAACCGGCTCATGAATACTGCGAACACCTCTGTCCCGCTCATTCTGATCGTGGCAGGACAAACAGACGGTGGTCGGTGGCTGATTGAGCATCCCGGCATATTCGCTGGCATGTTCATTGTGGCAGGCCTGACAGTCCCCCATCATCACCGGCGCATGCTGTGCCATCTCAGGAACATCATAATGACACATCACACAGAGACCGCCCTCAACCTCGGGCGTCAGAATGGCCTGCCCCTCAAGCTCATGACAGCTGTTACAGTCACCACCACGAACCGGATCGTGAACCACTTCACGCAACAGCCCCACATCGGTGGAGCTGTGCTGAGCATGGCAGTCGACACAGCGACCAGTCACCGGATAGTCACTGTGGGCGCTGATAAAACCAGCGTCATCCGTGGCGTGACAGGAAGCACAGAGGGTGTCAGCCTGCATCGTCAGCAAACCTTGATGATCGGCCATATGAGGCACATGGCAACTGCTGCAGCCCGCTTCCAGCGGCGAATGAACCGTTGTCCGGGTAAAGGAGCTATTATCGTGACACTGAAAACAAAGCTCATCCGCAGCGGCGACCAGCAAATTTTCGTTCTCGGAGTTATGCGGATCATGACAGGACTGGCAGGACCCATTTGCAACGGGCTCATGGGTTACCGCGGCCGTCTCAAAGTCCTTGAAATCGTCATGACAACTTAAACAGACAACCGGGACCGGTTGGCGCATCAGCACGATCGGCACCAGACCGTGAGGCAAATGACAGCTTTCACAGCGTTTTTCCGCGGTTGGCGTGTGTACCACACCGGTACTGAAGCGTTCCACCATTTCCGGGTGGCACTGGGCACAGGTGCGCCGACTTTCCGCCGTTCGGTCGATCGGTGCGGCGGGACCACAAGCCGCCAGCAGCACCATAAGTCCTGCCCCGGCAAAAATCAGACCAAGGCAAGATCGCAATCCAAGTCCTCTCATCATGCTCCTCCAAGCTCGTTTCTCAAAGATCTCCATTGCCGCGACTTGACATCAATCCGCGAGTGATTTCTCAAGGCATCAAGATATTCCGCACGCGCCTGATCCAGAGAATCTGCGCGCAGTTGGGTCTGAATCGACCCTTTCACCCGCTGAAGTGGCAGTGGATTGGCAGGCGTGTGATCTTCCAGATGAACCATAACCCGAACTCCCTGGGCTGTAAAAATCCGGCTGGTTTCCCCCTCACTCAAGCGCTCAGCAACAACCCGGACCTCAGGATCCAGATGATCAACCGGAACCTCCTGTGGCGGCACCCGCTGCTCAAAATGCTCACGCAACAGGTTCTTAAAATTTTTCCCGGTGGCAACC
>CAZMFD010000118.1:0-3160 GCA_964565445.1 uncultured Geobacteraceae bacterium | reverse complement strand
GTCACCCAGCAGAACACCGCCAGCGCTGAAGAAAGTGCAGCCGCTTCTGAAGAGCTCTCCGGACAAGCTGCCCAGATGCGCGAGATGCTCATGCGCTTTACCTTGAAGCATGGCAGCAGCGCTCATGCCAATGTGCGTAGCGTGCCCCAGAAAGCCCAACCACAAGCCCCGTCCGGTTGGGGCGAATCACCGGCACAGCCACCGAAAAAGATTGCCGCCAAACAACCGATCGCTCTGGATGATGATGAGTTCGGCAAGTACTAGAGGGTTGAATCAAGCCACTTAAGATCCGTGAGGCACAAAAGTAAAGCCTGTTTTTACTCAGGAACATCTTTTGTGCCTTATGGGTCTTTTGTGTGTCATTTCTTGTCTTTTTGACCCGGTGATCCCATATCATCGTTTGCGTGTTGTTGACAGGTATCAAGAAATAAGCACAGTATTCCGGTGAAGACTTTTCCGCAATGGCAACCAGCATCAATCCTGGTTTCTTGTTCCACCGAGGCAATAAGAGGGTATTTATGATTTCTGATAAAACCCGCATCCTGATCGTCGAGGATAACCAATCTCATGCTAATGTGATCAAACGCTATCTGCTGACCCATAGTCCGGCGTTTGAAGTCGCTACGGCCAACAGCTTACAGCGCTGTACCGAAGAAATTGAGAACTGTTGTCCTGACCTGCTTCTGCTCGATCTGAATCTGCCTGACGGTCTGGCCCTTGATTATCTCAAACAAGGCAAAAACCAGCGCCCCTATCCGGTGCTGATCATGACCTCTCAGGGCAGCGAAGCACTGGCCGTCGCGGCGTTGAAGGCGGGGGCCCTTGATTATGTCGTCAAAAGCCCTGAAGCCTTTGCCGATATTGCGCGCACCGTTGAGCGCTCCTTGCGTGAATGGAGTGCCCAACTCGCTCTCCAAAAGAGCGAACAGCGGTTTCGCTCACTGCTTCGTCATGTCAAAGCCGTTGCGGTTCAGGGTTATCAGCGCGATGGTACGATATTCTACTGGAATAAATCCTCTGAAGAATTTTACGGTTATTCCGAAACCGAGGCTCTGGGCAAGAATCTGATCGATTTGATTGTTCCGGATGAAATGAAGGATGAGGTACGAGATGCTTTTCAGAGCATGGCACACTCTGCTGATACTCATCCGTCGGGTGAACTGACATTGCAGCATAAAAATGGTACGCCGGTTGAGGTTTTTACCAGCCATAGTGTCATCGTCCGAGATGGAAACATTCCTGAGCTTTACTCTTTTGATATCGATATCAGTCCCCATAAGCAAATGAAAAACCAGATTCTGGAACAGAAGGCGATGCTCGAAGCGTTACTGCAGCACACAGCGATGCCACTATTTGTTCTCGACCCTGAGCACAATGTCATTGCCTGGAATGTCGCCTGCGAAGAATTGACCGGCATCAAAGCCGCTGATGTGATCGGCACCAGAGATCATTGGAAAGCATTCTATCATCATGAGCGTCCCTGTCTGGCAGATTCAGTGCTCGATCGCTTGGATAAAAAGACCCTGGCTTCGCTATATTCTTCCTATGTGGAATCAAGTTTGGTTGATGGTGGCCTGCAGTCAGAACGCTGGTTAACCGGAACAAGCAACCGTCAACGTTATGTGATTTTCAATGCCACCCCGGTTTACAATGAAGCAGGTCAGGTCATTGCCGCGATTGAAACCCTGCAGGACATCACTGAACGCAAGCAAGCAGAAGAAGCACAGCAACAAGCTCATGCGCGGATGACTACTGTCATCGATAGCTTGGATGCGGTCGTTTACATTGCCGATATGGAGACATGTGAAGTCCTTTTTACCAATGAGCGCACTCGGGATTTATTCGGCGATCTTGTTGGGAAAACCTGTTGGTCCTCCTTGCAGGAAGGCCTTAACGGTCCCTGTTCATTCTGTACCAACGACAAACTCATTGACGCTCAAGGGCACTCAACAGGAACTTATGTATGGGAGTTCCAGAATATACGCAACGGTCGCTGGTATGAATGTCGGGATACCGCGATCCCCTGGGTCGATGGACGGCTGGTGCGGATGGAGATAGCGACGGACATCAGTGAGCGTAAAGAAAGCGAGCTACTCGTTCGCAAACTCAGTCAAGCCGTGGAACAGAGTCCGGCCGCAGTCGTTATTACCGACCTTAACGCCGCCATTGAATATGTTAATCCAAAGTTCACGGAAATTACCGGCTACAGCACCGTAGAACTTATTGGCAAGAACCCACGGATACTGCAATCAGGAGAAATGGATGAGAGCCTTTTCCATCAACTCTGGAACCACCTGCGAGCCGGTGAACAGTGGCAGGGGGAGATGTTAAATAAACATAAGGATGGTCATCTGTTCTGGGAGCGTGCCCAGATTTCCCCCTTGCGGGATGATCAGGGGCAGATCACCCACTACATTGGCGTCAAAGAAGATATCACCGTTCAGAAACGTTATGAACATCAACTGGAACATCAAGCCAATCATGATGCGCTGACCGGTCTGGCCAATCGGACCTTGCTGATGGATCGTCTTGATCAGGGGATCCGCTATGCCCAGCGTTCCAAGCGCATCGTCGCGGTGGTCCTGCTCGACCTTGATCGTTTTAAGATCATCAACGATACCCTGGGTCATGCCACGGGCGATGCCGTTCTGTGTCAGATTGCCGATAGACTGCAAGCCGTCGTGCGCGAAACCGATACGGTGGCTCGTTTGGGCGGCGATGAGTTTATGGTGTTGCTGACGGAGGTCGCCGCTGCGAAGGATCTGGATCGGGTCATGCAAAAAATACTGCAGATTTTTAAGGAGCCTTATCAGGTTGATAACCGGCGGCTGAAACTGACGGCAAGTTTTGGCGTCAGTTCTTATCCACAGCATAGTCATGATCCAGAGACGCTGATCCGTTATGCGGATATTGCCATGTATGAGTCAAAAAAATCCGGCAGAAATTTTGCGTTGTATGAGGGCGCGATGGATCCCTTTGATCTGGGCATGCTGGACCTGGAACATGATCTCCATGGCGCCTTGGAACGTCAGGAATTCTGCCTGTATTATCAGCCGAAGGTGAACCTTGAAGCCGGCACCATCAATGGCTGTGAGGCTCTGCTGCGCTGGCAGCATCCGAATCGGGGAATGGTCTCTCCGGGACAGTTTATCCCCTTGGC
>CAZMFD010000117.1:0-3211 GCA_964565445.1 uncultured Geobacteraceae bacterium | reverse complement strand
CTTTTCTTGCCACCTCAAGCTAACCTCTGAAGGCCGATACCCTTCGTGTCGCGATGGCCTGCGTTGCGCCCTGCTTTATGCATCAGACAGGAGGCCCCTGGCGCCCCTCAACCACTGCGCAGTTTCTCTTGGACTGGGCCTGGTCCTTATCAAAAACCGTTCAAAATCGGGCAGACCACCGGTACGAAAAGTTATCTTTTCCGGTTTTGCTCAGCAGTTATCACTACAGGGTTTGAAAACTGGAACAAAGAGTGTTTTTTCTCTACCTCTGACCAGTTGCAGGCGGGTTCTGGCCAATGCCGTTAGCATCACCCTGCCGGGCACTCGGATGTTATGGCTGTTGCCGGCAGTCAGAATGTGATCGCGATTGTCCCCTTCCACCGTCAACCAGCACCTCCCCTCCAGGCAATAGACGCTCACCTGACGGAGTTTGTGGCCAAGATCCAGAAGTTCATTTTTTTCAAGCAGCATTTCCATAGATCCTCCTTCAACGAACTGATGATCTTGCTAATAAAACCTTAATATCGCTTCTTGCGCCAGATACAGTCCTCTACTATTGTGACCATTACAAAAGATTTTATCGCCAACTGTGACCATCGACGAATCGAATAACTGTGTCTTTCGGTGTTGCCGGTGAACTGTTACAAATGGCTATAGAGATGATGGCCTCTGGTCATCATCCGTCGTCAGATATCAGGAGAACTTCATGCTTCAGCCATGCAACAGTTTTCAGGAAAAGATCCCGCTGTACGAAAAAGTGGCGGGACGGATCAGCTATCTGATCGAGCAGGGGACCCTGCGTCCTGGTGATCGGGCACCATCGATCCGGAATTTGAGTCGGCAAATGCAGGTCAGCATCAATACGGTCAAGGAAGCTTACTGTCAGTTGGAAGACCGTCGTTTGCTTGAAGCACGACCCCAATCCGGCTATTACGTGCGAGCGCACCTGCCTGAGCTTCCGGCTGAACCGGTGCTCGACGGCCCGGCTCTTAATCCGGCTGAAGTCAGCTTGACCAATGTTTATCAGATGGTGATGCGCGACCTGCTCAATCCGAAACTGTTGCAGCTCGGCATTGCTGTTCCCAATTATCAACTGCTACCGGTTGAAAAACTCAATCGAATGTTGGCGCGTGAAACCCGCCGTTTTGCCAGGGAGTCGGTTTCTTACGAACTGCCGCCCGGCAATCTGCGTTTGCGGCAACAGATCGCCCAGCGGCTGTTGCTTTCGCGCTGCACCTTGGGCCCTGATCAGATCGTGATCACCTCCGGTTGTGTTGAAGCGGTGGTGCTGGCGCTGCGGGCCCTGTGCCGACCCGGTGATGCAATTGCCATCGAAACCCCGGTCTATTTCAATTTTCTGCAACTGATCGAGGAACTCGGACTGAAAGCTCTTGAGATTCCGGCATCGCCACGTGGTGGTATCAGCCTGGAGGCCCTTGAATTTGCTTTGGAGCGTAACCGGGATGAGGTGAAAGCCTGCATTGTCCTGACCAATTTTAACAATCCCCTTGGTAGCCTGATGGCCGATGAAGACAAGCAACGGCTGGTCGAATTGCTGGAACGACATCAAGTGCCTCTGATTGAAGACGATATCTATGGAGACCTCGCCTATACTGATGAACGCCCTTCGGTTGCCAAAGCTTACGATAAAACCGGCAACGTGCTGCTCTGTTCCTCCTTCAGTAAAACCCTGGCTCCCGGTTACCGGGTCGGCTGGATTGCCGCCGGCCGCTATCAGCAGCAGATCGAGCGCGGCAAAATGATCGCCAGTGTCGCCACCGCCAGCCCGCCGCAGCAGGCGATTGCCGAGTTTCTTGCAAATGGAGGCTATGACCATCATCTGCGCTCGATCCGGCGCAGTTACGCCAGACAGGTCGCCCAGATGGCCGATGCCATTGGCCGTTATTTCCCCGAAGGGACGCGGGTATCACGGCCACGAGGCGGATTCGTGCTGTGGGTGGAAATGCCGGTTCGCTGTGATGCCTTACAACTGTACGAACGGTCAAAAAAGGTCGGCATCAGTATCGCGCCCGGACAGATTTTCTCTATTGAAGGGAAGTTTCACCACTGCATCCGGCTCAACGCAGCGCTCTGGGATGATGCTGTCGAGACCGCTGTTGCCACCCTTGGCCGCCTGGCGGAGCAACTGCTGCAGGAAGGGTTACCCAGGTGAATCTGCTGTTTTATATGATGACGGTACTGATCTGGGGTTCGACCTGGCTGGCGATCAAGTTTCAGCTTGGTGTGGTTGATCCATCCCAGTCGGTGGCCTATCGGTTTCTGCTGGCCGCGCTGATGTTGTTTGCCTGGTGCCTGGCCCGTCGTCTGCCATTGCGTTTTGGCCGCCAGGCCCATGGCATGATCGCCCTGCAGGGGGTCTGTCTGTTTGCGCTTAATTATCTGCTGTTCTATCTGGCTGAATTGCAGATCACCAGCGGCCTGGCAGCGGTAGTGTTCTCAACCATCGTCATAATGAATCTGCTCAACGGTCGGGTTTTTCTCGGTACACCCGTCGAATGGAAGGTGCTGCTCGGCGGCGGACTGGGATTGCTGGGGTTGGTCCTGATGTTCTGGCCGGAGATGGTGGCTGTCGATTTTTCCGGGCCCGTGCTGCAAGGGCTGCTGCTCAGTGTTGCCGCCACCTACCTGGCCTCCCTTGGTAATATCATTTCGGCGCACAATCAACAGCACGGACTACCGGTGGTGCAGACCAACACCATCGGTATGGCCTATGGAGGGGTGTGTATGCTGGTTGTGGCGGTAGTCAACGGGACACCCTTTAGTATCGAGTTGACCTCCTCCTATCTGCTGTCGCTTGGCTATCTGGCCCTGTTCGGCTCGGTGATCGCTTTCGGCTGTTACCTGAGCCTGGTCGGCCGGATCGGGCCCGGACGTGCCGCCTATGCCACCCTGTTATTTCCGCTCGTTGCCCTTGTGCTTTCAACTTTCTGGGAGGATTATCACTGGACCGCTGAGGCACTTGCCGGTATCGGACTGATTCTGGGGGGGAATTATCTGGCGTTGAAAAAAGCAAAGGTGAAGCCTTCACCGCCGTGCCTGGAAAAGGGCACGGTAAGGATCTGAGTATGAGTTCGAGTTCTTCATCTCCGGAAGAATTGACCCTCCAAATCCCGCTCTCAGTCCCTCGTGCATGGATCTAAAAACCGGTTATGCATTTTTGCTAAATGCCAACCAGGGCCACTCGCCAGCG
>CAZMFD010000116.1:0-3292 GCA_964565445.1 uncultured Geobacteraceae bacterium | reverse complement strand
TCGAAATCTGTTGTAGCGCAAGCTACCGTGGGTTCGAATCCCACCCCCTCCGCCAATTCCATCAAGGCCATCCCAGAGCGGGGTGGCTTTGATGCGTTATGGGCTGAATTATCTCTCTTGACATCACCAGAACAACAGGAGCAGAATCCGCCCATGCAGCCGAAACCTGTTTCCAGTAAACAGGTACGGGGGACCCATTTTTGGGGGCGAATTTTCCAAACCATCTTTTTAGGTGCAAGGAAATAGGACACTTTCAAGTCCGAGCCCGTCAGCTAACCTCGTAGGCATTTGAAAGGGCAGGCGGAAGTACCAGCCAACGTTGGTGTTCTACCGGCGTTTTGCCCTGAAGGATGACATCTTGTGCCATTTCGTCAACGATTGACGATCCGGCAAAGGTTGAATTTCAGGAGTCTTCAGTGAAAATCCTTATCGTTGGCAGTGGCCAGGTCGGTTATTTTTTATGTGAACGTTTTTCCCGTGAAGGTCATGAGGTCACTCTCGTTGATCACGATCAGGCCGCCGTTGAGCGGGCGCAGGATCGCCTCAACGTCCTGGGGGTTGTCGGCAATGGTGCCAGCGCTGAAATCCTCGAAGAGGCGGGGATCAAAAATGCCGATATTTTCATTGCCGTCACCAATACCGATGAAGTCAACATTCTCGCTTGTCTGCTGGCGCGTGAATATCAGGCCAAGACTCTTATTGCCAGAACCAGAAACATCGAATTTACTCATCACAAAGCTATTCTTTCGAAAGAAAAGCTCGGCATTGATCTGCTCATTAATCCGGAAAATGCCGTTGCCGAGGAGTTATCAAAGCTTGCCTGTAATTCCAAGGCCTTCGACGTAGTCGAATTTGCCGATGGTGCTATTCTCTTTCAGGGCTACCGGATCGACGACAACAGCCCTTTGTGTAACCTCACCATGGCCGAACTGGGTGATTTGCGCGGCATGTATCGTTTTGTTATTGCCGCCATTACTCGCGGGGATATCACTATCATCCCCCGCGGTGATGATAGCATCCAGGCCGGTGACCGTATCTATCTTTTTGCCCTGAGAAAAGAGTTGCCGGCGTTGAACTACCTGCTGCAATCTGCCTCAGATAATCACAAAACCTCGCGGCGCGCTTTTGTTTTAGGTGGGGGGCGAGTTGGACTGCAGGTAACAAAAAACCTCGAACGGGAACACTTTTATACTAAGCTGATTGAACGTGATGAAGCACGCTGCAATAAACTGGCAGAACAGCTCGACAAAGCGGTGGTCATCCATGCTGAAGGACTGGATGTCCAAACTCTGCTCGACGAAGGGCTGGAGGATGCCGGGGTGTTTATCGCCGTTACCGATAACGACCAGACCAATATCCTCACTTGCCTGCTGGCGCGTCAACACCGGGTCCGACGCACCCTGGCCTTGGTGAGCCAACCTGAACTGATTACCCTGGCCTCGGACCTGGGCATCGACGCCTGTATTTCGCCGCGCCTGGCTGCCGCCGGTGCAATCCTCAAGTTTGTCCGCCGCGGTGATATCCTCTCCATGGTTGCCCTCGAAGGCAACAATGCCGAAGTCCTGGAAATTGACATCAGTCATAGCAGTGGCCTTTTTGACCAACCCCTGAGTGAACTGCATTTTCCTCGCGGGGCGATCATCGGCATGATTATTCGCGGTCAGCATTACGAAATCCCCACCGGCACCAGTGTCCTAAAAAAAGGGGATCGGGTCATTGTTTTTGCTTTGCCGGATGCGGTTGCCAAGGTGGAAAGGTTTTTCAGCTGATATGAACCTGATCCTGACCTTTCGTCTGCTCGGTGGCCTGCTGTTGTTTCTGGCTGGGGCTTTATTGCTGCCCCTGCCGTTCTCCTACTATTACGCGGATGGTGCCTGGCCGGCCTTTGTGTTTGCGGCATTGGTCTGTGGCGGCGTTGGTGCTGCTCTGTTTTTCACCTGCCGCAGCACCAAGGAGATGTCCCTGCGCGAAGGATTTGCCATTGTCACTCTGGGATGGGGCACCTTTGCTCTGTTCGGCGCACTGCCTTACCTGTTTTCCGGAGCAATTAATGTCCCTCTTGACGCCGTCTTTGAAACCATGAGTGGTTTTACCACCACCGGTGCAACCATTCTGGCCGATATAGAAACCGTACCCGAGAGTGTACTGTTCTGGCGCGCCCTGACCCAGTGGCTTGGCGGCATGGGATTTATTGTCCTGTCCCTTGCCATTCTGCCCTTGATGGGAATCGGCGGCATGCAGTTGTTCAAGGCCGAGATGCCCGGGCCGACAGCGGATCGGCTCAAGCCGCGCATCCAGGATACTGCCAAACTGCTGTGGGGGATCTATGTCCTGCTGACAGCGGTGTTGGTTATTCTCTTGCTATTCGGCGGCATGAATTTTTTTGATGCCCTTTGTCATGCCTTCACCACCTTGGCGACCGGTGGTTTTTCGACCCGCAATGCTTCGGTCGCTGCCTACAACAGCGCCTATATCGATTGGGTGCTTTCTTTGTTTATGTTGCTGGCCGCAATCAACTTCTCCCTGTACTACCTGGCGTTGCGCGGACGTCTGCGCGACTTTTACCGTAACGAGGAGCTGCGGATATATCTGGCGTTAGTGATCGCCATGATCATGCTGGTGATGTGGGCCAATCATGGGGTGGTTTACACCTCTATCTTCGACAACTTACGCTACAGTGTTTTTCAGGTGACTTCCATAATCAGCACTACCGGCTTTGGCACCGCTGATTATGTAGGGTGGCCGGCAACCTCACAGTTACTGCTATTCTTTGCCATGGTGGTCGGTGGCTGCGCCGGATCAACTGCCGGTGGTATCAAGGTGGCACGGCTGCTGCTGTTGTTCAAACATGCTCAGGTGCAGATTTACCGCCTGATCCACCCGCGTGCGGTGCGATTGGTCAAGCTCGGTACCAAACCGGTTGATCGTGAGGTCATGCACTCGATCCTTGGTTTTTTTGCAGTCTGGATGGGGGTTTTCTTTATTGCCACCCTCTTGATGGCGGCAGCAGGACTGGATCTGGTCTCCGCTGCCGGCTCGGTGGTTGCCACCCTCGGTGTTGTTGGTCCCGGCTTCGGTAGTGTTGGTCCGGTGGAGAATTACACCGATATTATTCCTTTCGGCAAAACGGTACTGATCCTCTGCATGCTGTTGGGACGTCTGGAGCTCTTTACCGTCCTCGTGCTCTTTGTCCCCTCCCTCTGGCATAAATAAAATATCTGTGTGTTAAAAACCCAGCTGAAAATTTTATACAGTTATTATTTGTCGATATATCAGTTGCTTAGCCTGTTTA
>CAZMFD010000115.1:0-3496 GCA_964565445.1 uncultured Geobacteraceae bacterium | reverse complement strand
ACGGAGTCAACACATGAAGAACGGCATTAATATCGGCCTGCTCGGCTTCGGGACCATCGGTACCGGGGTGGTCAGGGTACTCCAACAAAACGCGGATGTGATCCAGCAGCGCCTTGGCGCGCCGGTGCAACTGCTGAAAATTGCCGATCTGGATATCACCACCGATCGCGGCGTCAAGGTTGAACAGGGTATTCTGACTACCAACGTCGAGGAGGTCATCAATCACCCTGACATCGATCTGGTCGTCGAACTGATCGGTGGCTATGAACCAGCGAAAAGCTTCATCCTCAAGGCCATTAAAAACGGCAAGCACGTAGTGACCGCCAACAAAGCGCTGATGGCCGTGCATGGTCAGGACATTATCACCGCCGCCAACCAGGCCGGTGTCTCGGTCATGTTCGAAGCGGCGGTTGCTGGTGGTATTCCGGTTATTTCTCCGATCAAGGAAAGCTTAGGCGCCAACCGTTTCAGTTCCGTGCTCGGCATTCTCAACGGTACCTGCAACTACATTCTGACCAAAATGACCGATCTCGGCAGTGAATTTTCTGAGGTACTCAAAGAAGCGCAGCAACTCGGTTATGCCGAAGCAGACCCGACATTTGACATCGAAGGGGTAGATACTGCCCACAAGATCGCCTTGCTCAGCGGTTTGTGTTTCAGCACCAGGGTGGATTTTGACCAGGTGTATATCGAAGGGATCAGCAATATCGATGCTGTTGACATCAGTTTTGCCAAACAGATGGGTTACAAGATCAAGCTGCTGGCCATCGGCAAGAATCATGGTGATCAGATCGAGGTGCGGGTGCATCCGACCATGATCCCGGCGGAAGATCAACTCGCTGAGGTCGATGGGGTTTTTAATGCTGTGCGCCTGACTGGTGATTTTGTCGGACCGACCCTGCTGTACGGCAGTGGTGCCGGTATGGATCCGACTGCCAGCGCGGTCATGGGTGATGTTATGGCAATCGGTCGCGATATCCTCAGTGGTGCCCACTTGCGCGTCCCGATCATGGGCTGCTGTGAAGAAGCCGTCCAATCACTACCGATTCGGCCCATGAGTGAGATCATCAGCCACTATTACCTGCATTTCAGAAGCCTCGATCGCCCCGGCGTGCTCGCCAGGATTGCCGGCTGTCTCGGCGACCACAACATCAGTATCCAGTCGATGATTCAACCCGAACGTCACGATGCCGACTGTGTGCCCATTGTCCTGATGACCCATGCCGCCAAAGAAGCAGATGTGGTGAAAGCGTTAAAAGAGATCGAGGCATTTGATATCACCTGTCAAAAACCACGCTTGATTCGCGTTGAACACGATCTAGGCTGAAAGCATCAACTATGTCTAAAAAAAGAGCCCCCATCCATTTTCAGGATGGGAGCTCCCCCCCTCCGAACCGCATTGCATAATATTGCATCGCAAGTGGTTCAGATCCTCGTTGTGCGTAACATTATAAGCACGATTTCTGAAAAAAATCTGACTGGAAACGGTTTTTTGAAAAAAAAATGCATTTTTTTTCATTTTTTTCGGTGGGTAGCTTTTTTTTTACCGGGCAATGTATCGTTGCTGTTGATTAATTCGTCGATATCTCCGGTTCAACAATGTAGCGCTTGATCTTACGGGTTGTGGTTTTCGGGAATTCATCCTCACGCAGGGTGAACTTTTTCACCCGTTTGTAATCGGCCAGTTCCTTACCATAAGTCTGGATCTCCCGGCGAATCAAATGTTCAATCTCACCAGCAGCTAAAGGCTTGTCTTTGTGCTCCCGGGCCAGGGCAAACAGCGCCTCTTCATCGGGGAAGACAACAGCATAAACCTCTTCAGCGGTTTTACCGATGCGGTGACCATAGACCATGATTTCGGCGATATAAGGGCTTTTGAGCAGCTGATTCTCAACCTCTTCCGGGTAAACGTTCTTGCCGTTGGGGGTAACAATCAGGTTCTTCACCCGTCCGCAGATGGAGAGCATGCCGTTTGTATCTATGCGTCCTAAATCACCGGTACGATACCAGCCATCCTGAAGAACCTCTGCGGTTGCGACGGGGTTGTTGTAATAACCAAGCATGACATTGGGTCCTTTAACCAGGATTTCCCCTTCGCCATCAGCATTGGGCTTGTCTATCCGCACCTGAACATCCTTGAGGCATTCGCCAACCGTGCCGGGGTGGTTTTTAAACGGGCTTTCGGCCGATATTACCGGTGAGGTCTCGGTAATACCGTAGCCCTGATACAGGGTCAGACCCAGATTGCGGAACCCTTCGGAAATAGCCGGATCGAGGGCAGCGCCACCACTGACAAAGGTGGTATTTTCTCCAAGCGCTTTTTTGACATTGGCAGCGACAATTTTGCGGGTCAGGGAAAATTTATACAACATCCTCGAAGACGTGTTGGCATCGATCTTTTTCATGATGCGGTCATACAGCAGCCGGTAAACCGCCGGTACCCCGAGTAAAAAGGTCGGCTTGATCTCGTTGAGGTTATCACCAAGCTTCTTGATCGATTCGGCAAAGCTGATCTGGCCACCCAGAGCCAGGGGCAGAAGGATGCCGCAGACCTGTTCAAACACGTGGTTGATCGGTAAAAAGGACAGGGTAGCAATAGAACTGTCCAGCTTAAAATGGAGCCGGGCCCCTTCAATATTGCTGACAATATTGCGATGACTCAGCATCGCTCCCTTGGATCGACCCGTCGTGCCGGAAGTATAGAGAATCACCGCGGGCTGATCCGCATCAGTGCTGCCGGTTAGCACAGGCGTATCGGTAAAGATGGCTTTATAAGAAAACAGCCGTTTCTCTTTGAGCAAGCGGTTACGGATCAGCTCCGCGTCAGAGAGGAAGTGCCGCTCCTTCTTCTTTTTTTCCGGGGCTTCAGGCTGAATGGTCACCAGTTGACGTAATTGCTGCGCTGCTGCCTCAAGGGGTTCACGCCGTTCCGGGGTAATATCCAGCTCATCAACCAGCTGTTGCCACAGGGATTTGAGCTCCTGCATGGTCTCAATAATGTTATCCTGATCTCCCATTTCCTCGACCGGAGTGTCGATCAGGATGATGTTTTTTAAACCGGGGAGGTCATCAATGATCTCCAGCAGGGTGTCAAACTGGGCTTGGCCGGTAATGATCGCCTGGGCGTCAGCATCTCCAAGAATATGACGCAGTTCTGCGGCTTTAAGTTCCTTGTCAATCGGTACCGCAACACAGCCGGCATGAAGGATCGCTAGATAGGAGGTGACCCAGCGCGGCGATGAAGGCGCAAGAATTGCTACGTGTGACATCTCCTTGATGCCAAGCTGCTGCAACCCCGCGGTCAGTTTCTCAACGTTGCTCCAGAACCGCCCATAGGAAACGTCCTTCCACTGGCCATTGACTTTATGCTTAAATGCCACCCGGTTGCTGTGTTTAAGACAACTGGCTTGAATGATCTGGTCAATTTTCTGCACGCCGGCAACTCCTGAAGGTGAGAACTCTTAAATAAGTTCGCAATCTTAACATTCTTTTACGG
>CAZMFD010000114.1:0-3520 GCA_964565445.1 uncultured Geobacteraceae bacterium | reverse complement strand
CCTGCATCTTGCGGCTGCCCTGCTCGGCAGCATTGCGGGCTTCAGCAGACAGCTGATTGGCGGTGTTGGCGTTTTCGGCGTTGGTGCCGGTTTGGGACGAGAGTTGATTCAGGGAAGCGGAAATCTCTTCCAGGGAACTGGCTGATTCGGTGGCGCCTTGCGACAGGGCCTGACTGGAATCGGCCACCTGACCGGAACCGGAAGCGATCTGCTCCCCGGCGACCTGAATCTGACCGAGGATATCATTCAGATTAAGCACCATGGTCTGCAAAGCCAGGCCGAGCTGATCTTTTTCCGAGGCCAGCTGTACCTCGACATTCACATTGCCGTCGGCGATCTGCTCAGCGACATCGGCATTACGTGAGAGATTCTCGGCCATATCATCCAGGGACTTTGCCAGGATGCCGATCTCATCGCCACGATCCATATTCAGGCGCATACTGAAATCACCCTTGGCAATCTCCTGGGCCATAATTACGCCCCGGCGCACCGGTGGAGATATGGCCCGGACCAGAATGAAACTGATGATCACAGCTAAAATGGCCACCAGCAGGCAGACTATAATAACTCCAGTCTTGAGGCTGGCGGCTTCGCTACTTAGGTCGTTCAGGGCGACCGTGAGTTCGTCGATCTGAGAGACTAAAAAAGGTTCCAGATTCTCTTGCAGCGTTTCCACGGCACCGTCAAAGTCGCTCATCATCCGGTTGCCCTCCGCCGGGCCACCATCGATATACGACTGTGCCATTTTTTTACCGGTACTGTAATAAGCGTCAAATTCACTACGGATCTGCTTTACGGTGTTCATCATGGTGATATCATTTTCTGAACCGAACATCTGCTCAAATTTGTCGAGCCCAGCCATGAACGACAGGTAACTTTTCTCGGCTTCGTCAAATCCGTCATTGAGCCCATTTTGTGCACGTGTTGCTGAGATATCCGTAAGCCATTGCTGAACCTGTAAGGTGTCGTAATTCATCTGTTGGGCTAACAGGACGAATGGCTGTGTTTCTGTCAGGACAAGGGTGCTTTTGTTGTCTACGGCGACACTGAAGTTATAGGTCCAGGCCCCGAACGCGATAATTGCGACAAAAATCAGCGCAAAGCCTAAACCGATCTTTACCCCCAGTTTCAAATTTTTCATATGGACCTCTTCTGTTAAGTGGCAGGTTGACGGTTAAACCGCTTCGATCGTTTCCAGTTCCTCATCTTCCAGCAGGGCCTCGATATCCAGCAGGATCTTGACCTGCTGGCCGATCTTGCCCATGCCGGCGATATAGTGTCTGCGAGAGCGACCGGTGACAGGCGATGGCTCGATTTTATTGGCCGGGATGGTGATGACTTCACTGACCTTGTCGACCACCAGGCCGATGGAATTTTCGTTGACATTGACGACAACGATACAGGTTCGCTCATCATGGTCGCGATGGGGCAAACCGAAGCGGCGGCGCACATCGATGATGGGAATCACCTTGCCGCGCAAATTCAGCACGCCGGTGATATGATCAGGCAGATCGGGTACTGCGGTGATCTGTTGAATGCCGATAATCTCAATCACGTGGCGGATTTCCAGGCCATAGCCTTCGCTCGCTAGGTCAAAGGTCAGGTACATCCCTTCCATCGAATCTTCATCCATTGTAAATAAGTGATCGTGATTCGCTTCTTCGACCGCAGTCATTTGCTTCCTTTCTAATGTAGAAAACACAAGTCAAGATGGGGCAATCTGTTGCCAAATAGATTTCTGTACTAATTTGGTACCGAAATATATTGTTTTAGTATTGTTAACTCTACCGTCTCGGTCAACAACCACCGATTGGCACCATGTCACATAGATTATATATAGTCAATTATAAATTTCAAATCTTCTAAGAGGAACTAAAAAAACCTTAAATACGAAACACTTAGCCAAAAACACTTTGAATAAGGGAAGAAACGACTCTCAAAAATCATCTTGAACCACTTCAAGAGATAAAATTCAACTGGGTGGGCAGTTACTGGAAACCCTGTATTATCAGCCACCAGAAGATGGATTCCCACTGCCCTATCAATTCCCTGATGTCCTCATCCTCCGAAACAGTACGGAGATGGATTTTTTTCCTGACCATCTCCTGGACATGTTGCAGAGATCTAGTTGTTTTCCGGTGCTTCTCCAGTGTTGGCCACAAATAGAATTGCCTAATTGGCAGAGCAGAGGCTTTCGTCATATAATTGATTTTTTGAACATTTCTGTTACTGACTCGCGAATCCAGCTTTCGGATCACGAATTTTGGGAACGTCACTATGTCTGAAACCGCTACTCTCTGGCAGTATCTTACAGAATCGACTCGCAAACGCCTGATCTGGTGGCTCTGGTTCGCCACCTGGCTACTGCTGATACTCGGGCTGTTCGACAGACCTTTTTATCTCTGGGTTGTGATCCTCTCCGCCCTGCACGCCGTTCTTTTCCTCTGCCTCTTCAGCTTCAGAACGAGTCCTTTTCCGGTGCAGGTGCGGCTGGCCTATCTGCTCTGGGTCGTTGTCGGCACCTACGTTCCCGGCATGATCGTTCTGATGTGGATTACCACCCTGGGCCTGCCGGCCAACCTCTTTCTGAACTATTGTCCGTTAGCCAGACTGATGCTCCTGATGCCTTGGAACCGCACCGAACCCCTTTCACCGAACTTCCTCAGGCGGGTTTTCCTGAGCCCTCCCTCTGCCGGCCGGTTCGTTCCGGGCAGGAACTCCTAGAGCTCAGCGTATTTACTGGAAACCCTAAGATGGAAGCGAGATTCTAACTTCTATGAAAGCCCCAGCCCGCATGTGCCGGTACGATCCACAGCAACGTGCGTCTTAATTGGGAGAAGTGATAATCAAGGTAGCAAGACATCTATCTTAATTGATTACCACAATGGTTTTATTATCATGATACAATTGTAAATGGGTGGACAGCCGGCATGCAGAGCGGCATGCGAAATTTATCATCGCCCTCTAAGTTCTCCAAACAGAAACAAAAACATGAGGAGTCAATTTATGAAGAAGCTGTTGGGTGGGTTAATATTAGTATCGTTGTTTTGGTTAGGCGGTGGTCAGGCTGTATTGGCCTTATCCGATGGTGGGCCAGTGGCGGGTTGTGCACCCCCATTTGAGCTACACCACGTAATGGACCACGATAACCATCATCATCGCCACATTGGCTCAGACACGGACCGTAACGGTGATGGCTATTTGTGCGTTATGCACATTTCTGCGGACAAGCATTTGCATATTGACAACAACGTTGAGAGTGAACACGGTAATCGAGGGATGATTGACCACGCTAATTGATGGAGTCTGACCAAGGTAAACGATTGGCATGTAGCCCGGGAAGTTGAGGACGAAGTGCTTTAATCACGCTAAATGATGGACAGCCAATCGGCAGCGATGTGTGCTGCTGATTGGCTGTTCGTTGTTCAGGTGTGCTGTTCGTTGTCGGGTCGTGACGTTTCGGCAAACGGCAACAGGAGTTGTCCCGGCAGCGGTGTTGACGATCTTTTTTTCGTTACTT
>CAZMFD010000113.1:0-3686 GCA_964565445.1 uncultured Geobacteraceae bacterium | reverse complement strand
GTCGCTTCGAGAGCGGCCAGAGTTAATTTATCGATACGCAGGGCACGCGCCAGCGGATGTCTGGCAATCTTGCGGATGAGATCCTTGCGTCCAACGATAAGACCCGCCTGTGGACCACCCAACAGCTTATCGCCACTGAAGGTCACAACATCCACCCCGGAGCGCACCACTTCACCTACAGTCGGTTCAGGAGCCAAGCCATAAGAGCTTAAATCAGTGAGCAAGCCACTTCCTAAGTCTTCCATAACAATCAACTGATGTTCACGACCAAGCTCTACCAGTTCTGCCGATGTTACCTCGCCACTAAAACCGACAATCCGGTAATTGCTGGTATGCACTTTAAGCAGAATAGCGGTCTGTTCATTGATCGCGCCGACATAATCACGTCGATGGGTACGGTTGGTACTACCGACCTCACGTAACAAGACCCCACCGGCTTCCATCACCTCGGGAATCCGGAAGGCACCACCAATCTCCACCAGTTCGCCACGGGAAACGATGGCTTCATGACCGCGGCCAAGAGCTGTTAATGCCAACAACACGGCACCGGCATTATTATTAACCACCAGCGCGGCTTCGGCGCCGGTCAAGCGACACAGAAGACTTTCAACATGGCTGTAGCGTTCACCGCGCTTGCCATTGTTCATGTCCATTTCGAGGGTGGAATAGCCGCTGGCAACATCGTCAATCGCCCGCATAGCCTGGGGAGCCAAAGGGGCTCGCCCGAGGTTGGTATGCAGCAGGGTACCGGTAGCATTAATAACTTTACGCAAAGAAGGTTTGAGCAGATCACGGCAATAAGTGGCGGCAGCCTGGGCGATGGCAGCTGGTTCCAGGGCTGCGCTGGTGTCAGCTGAGGCACCATCACTGAGCAATTGTCGGCGCAGAAAAGTGATCTGATTTTGCACGGCCTCTGACAAAATATCTGCAGACAGCTGACCAGCCAGCGCTTGCAGTACCTCCTCACGCAATACCCGATCAACCGCAGGGAGATTTCGTAGCAGGACTTGTCGTTCGCTCATACGCATTCCTTTGTTGATAATATATTCCATCATTGTCGTGGATATCAGCCATTATACTGCGTATTTTTCAGCGCCCGGAGTCTAGCACGACCTCAGCCTGATGGCTAGAGGACAAGAGCCGGGTAAGCACAGACAAATCAGTTTTTTCCTGTTGACAGGTCGGGCGGGCGTTTGTTATAACTCGCTCACTTCAAATGGGGCTGTAGCTCAGTTGGGAGAGCGTTTGACTGGCAGTCAAAAGGTCCGCGGTTCGATCCCGCGTAGCTCCACCATTAAAAGTATAAGGGGTCAGCTTTAGCGCTGGCCCTTTTTTTGTTTTTCCCACCTCCCTTATTGTGTTGGCCATGAAAACCACCAGCTTTTCTCTGACGACCTTCGATCCTCTGGCACTTTATCAGCGCTGCGTTCCATCTGGACCAGGCTTGCTCGAATCCCTTAATCCCCTAACCAAAACCGGGCGTTATTCTATTGTTCCTTTGCGCAGCCAGGAACACTATCATCTCAGCAACAACCAACTTCATTGGAGCTACCCCAACGGCCAGCAGGATAATTCAGATCAACCCCTGGCAACCCTGGCGAAGATACTGACCGAACGCCGCTGCGTACTCTCCGAACAAACCCCCTTCCCCGGCGGTTTTTTTGGTTTTTTCGGCTATGATCTGGCCAGGCAGATTGAGGACTTGCCGTACCAGGCTCCTCGCGATCTACCCCTGGCTGATCTGTATCTGAACTGGGTTGATGTGACCGCCGTTTACGATCATCACCAGCAGTTGATGACCCTGGCCACCCTGGATGACAGCGTCGATCTGTATTACTGGCAGCAGCAGGTGATACTTTCCCAAACCAGTCCAACGATTAAAACTCCTCTGTATCTGCGTCAGGCGCCAAGTCCAGTCAGATCCGAGCGAGAGTTTGTTGCCATCGTTGAACAAGCCAAGGAGTACATCGCTGCCGGTGATATTTACCAGGTCAACCTCTCCTGCCGCTTTGATGCCGCCATCGACGGATCTGCCGGCGAGCTCTACCGGCGTCTGCGTCAGATCAACCCCGCGCCCTTTGCCTGTTTGCTCAAGTTTGACGATATGGAGATAATTTCCAGTTCACCGGAACGACTGGTGTCGCTGCGTGATGGCGTCGCCCAGACCCGCCCCATCGCCGGCACCCGTCCACGCGGCTTTACCCTGCCGGAAGATCATCAACTCGGCAATGAGCTCCTTGGCCACCCCAAAGAACGGGCAGAACACATCATGCTGCTCGACCTTGAACGCAACGACTTAGGTAAAGTCTGTCAGAGTGGCTCAGTGGTGGTAGATGAACTGATGGTGCTCGAGCGCTACTCCCATGTCACCCACATTGTCTCTAATGTCAAAGGGATCTTGCGCTCCGATTGCACCCCGATTGATCTGCTCACAGCAACTTTTCCCGGCGGCACCATCACCGGGGTTCCGAAAAAACGCTGCATGGAGATTATCGACGAACTTGAACCAGTAGGTCGTGGCAGCTATACCGGCAGCGCCGGCTACATCAGCGCCTGCGGCAGCATGGATCTAAATATTCTGATCCGGGGATTTCAGCGGGTCGGTACTCATCTGAGCTATCAGACCGGTGCCGGTATTGTTGCCGACTCGGAACCCGAGCTGGAATGGCAGGAATGTCTCCACAAAGGCAAAGCCCTGTCTACCTTGCTCCACAGCTTGAAGGGATGATTTATGCTGGTCTGCCTTAACGGACAGTTCCTTTCCCATGAAAAAGCCCATGTGGCTGTCAATGACAGCGCGTTTCTTTATGGCGACAGTCTTTTTGAGACCATCAAAGCACGCCAGCAGCAGATCCTGTTACTCAATTCACACCTTAAAAGAATGGAACAAGCTGCACAATGGCTGGAATTCCCTTTTCCACGGGAACAGATCACATCCGCTTTCAATGAACTGGCAAAACGTCTGACAGCTCCGGTCAGTCGTATCCGCCTGACCTTAAGTCGCGGTTCCTGCCAGGGACTTCTGTATCCTGCTCCCGGCCAAAGCTGGTTTCTACTGACGGCTACCGCTTATGAAGAAATAGATGTTCATACCCGCAATCAGGGGCTCAGCTGTTGCCTGGCTCCCAATCAACGGGTTAACCCTTTTTCTCATCTGCCCCAATGCAAACATGGCAATTACGCCGATTGCCTCTACGCCCGTAATATTGCCCACAAACAGCAGGCCGATGAAGCCCTGTTTGTCGATCACAGCGGCAACCTCCTCGAAGGAGCTACCAGCAATCTTTTTGCCGTGACAGGCAACCAGCTGGTTACCCCACCCCTCGGCAACCTGGTTCTTAACGGCATCATGCGCAGACAAGTGATTGCAGCAGCCAGAGACCTTGGCATCTCTTGTGTTGAACACCCCCTGCCCTTGGCTGACGTCATCAACACAGACGAAGTCTTTATTTGTAACTCCCTGATTGATCTCATTCCGGTCAAACAGATTGATGGCAAGACGATTAACCGTGGAGAATACTGGGAAGAAATTTACAAACACATTTCCCTGCGTATAGACCCTTGACAAACAGATCCTGCTCACTATAATCGTCGAACCATGCCGAAGTGGTGGAATTGGTAGACACGTCGGTCTCAAACACCGATGGCGCGAGCCGTGCCGGTTCGATTCCGGCCTTCGGTACCAT
>CAZMFD010000112.1:0-3710 GCA_964565445.1 uncultured Geobacteraceae bacterium | reverse complement strand
GGCAGGCGAACCGAGTAGCCGCCGGGGATTTTTCGCAGCGTGTCGATTTTCTCGGAGAATTCTCCATCGCTTTTAACAGCATGGTGGCAGAATTAGCAGAATCGCACCACACCATGGCGGAGCTGAATCTGCGCCTGCAGGAAGATCTTACTGAATTGCAACGCATGGCAGCGGCGCTACGCGAGAGTGAGGAGCGCTTCCGGCTCATTGCTGAAAGCGCGAGTGATGTTATCTGGACGATTAACCCACAAATGGAGCGTTTCAGTTACATCAGCCCATCTGTCGCTACACTGTTGGGGTTGAGTGCCAGCGATGCCCTGTCACAACCCCTTGAAACGTTCATGGAAAGCGAGACCCTTGATCAGTTGCGGGCGTTACTCAGAAGAATCAGCAAGCAATTTACCGGTCAAGGAGCTGCTGAACTGGCTGAAAAAATTGAACTGGAACAGCGCAGCAGCGATGGCCGGAAAATCCCGGTCGAGGTCGTTGTTTCTGCCATTGCCGATGGCCAAGGGCAACTCAAGGAGTTTGTTGGCATCTCTCGCGACATTACGGAAAGAAAAAAAATCGAAGAAAAACTGAGGTACCGCAGCACCCACGACTCACAGACCGATCTGTACAATAGGGCGTATTTTGATGCGGAACTCAAGCGCATTGCTGATGGTCGTCACTTTCCCATCAGCTTTATCACCATTGATCTCGATGGCCTGAAACTGATCAACGATACTCGTGGCCATGATATCGGCGATTTGCTGATCAAAGCCGCTGCGCAAATCCTGCGTGCAGCCTTTCGTGCCGACGATATGATCGCCCGAGTTGGCGGCGATGAATTTGTTGCCATCCTCACCAATAGTGATGCCCATACTACTAACGCTGCCATCGACCGTATTTGTGAATGCACCGACAGCTACAATCGTCACCACCCCGACCTACAGGTCTCCATGTCCCTGGGTGGAGCAACGGCACCCTGCAAAGACCAAATCCCTGAAGCCCTCAAGCAATCAGATACCCTCATGTACGCCAATAAAATCGCTCGTAAAAAGGACCGCTAGTACCCTGCAGCGCATAGAATGTCGCAAAGATTGCGCAGGATTTTGGCAGGTCAACAATGCATGACCGCTGCTGCCTGACCATAGCTAATCAGCGTTGGTCATAACGCAGTTGACGCGTCTAAAGATAAGTAGGATGCGATACCTTATGGGTTACAGGGTACTAGTCAGGGCTTGCCCTTACTGATAATCCACGACCAAAACCCTGCTTGTTGATCAATCTTAGGTTAGCATTGTCAACCGCGTTTGTTTTCATCCGAGTGTTATGTGATCAAATTCATCTTGGTGAGCCTGCCGGGAATTGAACTGGTAACCCTCTGCTTCAACATGTCATGCCCATTTTTTCGGGACAAAAAAGATTAAATCCCATTTTTTATAATTTTTTAATTGACTTGTTGTAGAATAGCGTTATGTTGGGAATTGTTAACCATTATTGAGTGGTTAGCGATATCAAAACCATACCACTTTGGTGATCTATGGCTGTAGTGCACCACGGTTTTAAAAATAGATAGTCAACGTTTTTTAGTATTTTCAAAATGAGAAAGGAAAAGCGCATGACCGCTGTCGAGGAAGCAACCCATGATCGCTTATTTGCTATGGATGCAGATTCCATGGAAGGGATGTACCTGACCTTCGACCTGGCCAGTGAAGGTTACGGTCTTGAGATCCGCCACGTGATTGAGATTATCGGCATTCAGTCGATCACCGCGGTGCCGGACCTGCCCGATCATGTCATTGGGGTGTTGAATCTGCGCGGCAAGGTCATTCCCATTATCGAAGTACGCCGCCGCTTTAAACTGCCCCATCGTGATCACGATGAGCGCACCTGTATCGTGGTGGTTAATGTCAACGACAACTCCGTGGGCTTGGTGGTCGATAAGGTCAGTGAGGTCATCACCATCCCGGCCAACGAAATCGAGCCACCGCCTGCCACCGGTCGCAATCGCAAACATTATATCGCCGGCATGGGAAAGATTGGTCAGCAGGTCAAAATCCTGCTGGATATCGAAACCCTGCTCGAAGATGAAAAGCTGGAAGAGATTGAAGCAGTTTAAGCACACCCCTGCCACATAACGAAAAACAATGGAGGAGAGAAATGAAAAACCTGAAACTTGGCGTCAAATTGATCGGCGGATTTCTGATTGTTGCCCTGATCACCCTGGTTGTCGGTGCGATCGGTTGGTGGGGTGTAAATGACCTCGATGGTCACCTGGTGGAGATTGGCGAGGTGCGTCTGCCCAGTATTGAAAGTCTGTTGGAAATGGAAGTCGGTGCCGAACAGATTCTGATGTCCCAACGAACCCTGCTTAATCCGAAGTTGCCCAATGCTGATCGCCAGCGCCAATATAGCAATGTGGATCATGCCAAGGAACATTTGGCCGAAGCCTGGTCCATTTACGAACCCTTGCCGCAAACAACCGAAGAAGCCCAGTTGTGGAAACAGTTCGTCCCGGTCTGGAACAATTTCCAGCAAGCCAGTGATGAATTCTTTCGTTTGGCTCGCGAAGTTGAGGGGACCGGTATTCTTGATCCAACCCAGCTCCGGGCTGATCTGCAACAGTTTCGCGGTGACCACCATCAGCTGATGGGTCAAGTCCAGACAATGATTCGCGAGGGACAAGTATTTGACGGCGGAACTAACCATGCCGGATGTAATTTCGGTCGCTGGTTGGCCAACTTCAAGACTGATAATGCGACATTGCGCAACATTCTCAATGGTATTAACAATAATCATGAGCCCTTCCACCAGGGGATAGAAAAAGCCAAGGAACGCGTCGGAGCAGGCGATACCCAGGGCGCAATTCTGATTTATGCCTCCACCATCCGCCCCGGTGCGGAAGGAACCTTTGATCGCTTTGATCAACTGTTGGACGAAGCCACCCGTGCGGAAAACTTGTATAACGCCATGGAGCAGCAAGCCATGGGCCCAGCGCGATTACTTCATGATGAGGCGGTCGAGTTATTGGTTAAAATCATTGATATTAACCAGGATATTGCCAAGGTTTCGGTGGCTCAAGCCCATAGCGCAACCGTCCAGGCAGAAAGCTTTGCGATTGGGGGCAGTGTCATCGGGGTGATGATGGCCCTTGGCTTAGGATTTTTCTTGACCCGCAGTATTACTGTCCCAGTGAATAAAGGCGTTCACTTAACCCAGGAAATCGCCAAGGGGGATTTCAGCCAGCGTTTAAAAATGAACCGAGGTGACGAGATCGGGGTTCTGGCGGATGCCCTCGACGGCATGGCCGAGAATCTCTCACGTAATGCCGATGTCGCCGAACAAATTGCCGACGGTAATCTTAATGTCGAAGTGCAACTGGCGTCAGAAAAAGACCAACTTGGCCTTGCTTTACAGACCATGGTCATCAACCTCAATGATATTTTGGGCCAGATCCAGGTCGCCGGTGAGCAGATTGCCTCCGGTTCCGGACAGGTCGCTGATTCCAGTCAGGCCCTCTCGCAAGGAGCCACTGAATCAGCTGCTTCCCTCGAGGAAATTTCCGCATCACTGAATCAACTTTCCTCACAGACCGGCACCAACGCCGAAAACGCCAATACCGCCAATCAGCTTTCTGCTGAAGCCCGCAACGCCGCCCAGCAGGGCAGCCAGAAGATGCAGGAGATGGTTGCCGCCATGACCGAGATCAACGACGCCGGTCAGAG
>CAZMFD010000111.1:0-3779 GCA_964565445.1 uncultured Geobacteraceae bacterium | reverse complement strand
GAAAAAAAATGCACCGCCTTAAGCGGTGCATTCACAGTTCAATAAATGAATATTAAAGCAGACCGACTTCTTTGTAGTACTTGACTGCACCTGGATGCAATGGCGCTGAGAGGCCATCCTTGACCATTTCTTCTTTTTTCAGATTTTCAAAAGCCGGATGCAGGCGCTTGAAATCATCAAAGTTATCAAAAACTGCTTTGACAACCTGATAGATCACATCTTCAGGGACTGTCACCGAGGAGACAAAGGTTGCACCGACACCGAAGGTGGTGGTGTCCTCGTTGTTACCACGGTACATGCCGCCGGGAATCGTAGCGGTACGATAATAGTCGCGCTCGGCGATCAGTTTGTCGATTTCCGGGCCGGTAACATTAACCAGTACCGAGTCACAGGAGGTGGTTGCTTCCTGAATCGAACCATTAGGATGGCCGACAACATAAACAATAGCGTCAACACGATTGTCACACATCGCCGCAGACTGCTCAGCAGGTTTCAACTCGGAGGCCAGACGGAAATCGTCCACCGTCCATCCCAGAGCATCTAGAACAACTTCGGTGGTGCTGCGCTGGCCGGATCCAGGGTTACCGATATTCACGCGCTTATTTTTAAGATCCTGGAAGTTGCGAACCCCGGAATCAACACGGGCAACAACGGTATAGGGCTCGGGGTGAATGGAAAAAACCGCCCGCAGATCCTTGTTGGGACCAGCTTCTTCAAAACGGGAGGTGCCATTGTAGGCGTGGTACTGCCAGTCAGACTGGACAACACCGAGATCCATTTCGCCGGCGGCTATGGTATTAAGGTTGTAAATTGACCCCCCGGTACTCTCAACCGAGCAACGGATGCCATGTTCTTTACGATCCTTGTTGACCAGACGACAGATGGCGCCGCCAGTGGGGTAGTAGACACCAGTCACGCCACCGGTGCCGATGGTGACAAACTGATTGGCGGCCGCTTGCGGAATCGGCGTGATGCTGACAGCAACAGTCAGAGCGAGGACATACATAAGCAGCTTTTTCATTGTTTTTAGCCTCCTTGTGGTTGATTGGTGACAAAAGCTCACCCGATGTGAGCGATAATAACAGAGTTGAAAAACGCGATTATAGCACAGTGCCAACTAGCGACAGGGGATTTGTTGAATAAAAAACATGTCGAGGGTTGAGCACAAGGCAAGGCCGATCAGCACAATATCCCTCAAACAGTACAGGATGGACTGAATTATAACCATTTAAATGAGAATACTCAAGACATCAGACAGACAAAAAACACTTCCGGCCGGGTTACTCCAGGTAGTCAAAACAAGAGTTCAACACGATTTTAAAAACACGCATTTCCTGGAGTGCGGGGGAAGGGAATCACGTCACGGATATTTTCCATGCCGGTCAGATACATCAACAGACGTTCAAAACCCAGGCCAAAGCCGGCATGCGGACAGCCACCCCAGCGCCGGATATCCAGATACCAGTCAAGGCCGGCGGGATCGATCCCGTGCTCGCCCATACGTCGCTCCAGCACCTCCAGACGCTCTTCGCGCTGGCTGCCGCCGACGATCTCACCGACCCGCGGCACCAGCAGATCCATGGCTGCAACGGTTTTATTGTCATCGTTCAGACGCATGTAAAAGGCTTTGATCTGCTGTGGGTAGTCGGTCACAAAGACCGGCCCGGAAAATACCTCTTCGGTCAGATAGCGCTCGTGTTCCGACTGAAGATCCTGTCCCCAGGCTACCGGAAACTCAAAGGCTTTTCCTGACTGCTCCAGCAACTTGATCGCTTCGCTGTAGGTCAGCCGCTGGAACTGCGCGCCGACAAGCTGTTCGAGGCGATCAATCAGCCCCGGTGCAATCCGTTCGTTAAAAAATGCCAGGTCATCACGACAATGCTCCAAAGCGTAGTTGACCAGATAACGAAAAAACTCTTCTGCGACCTCGCAATTGCGCGTCAGGTCGGCAAAGGCCATCTCCGGTTCGATCATCCAGAATTCACTGGCGTGGCGACTGGTGTTCGAATTCTCGGCCCGAAAGGTCGGACCAAAGGTATAGATATCGGCAAAAGCCATCGCGAACAATTCACCCTGCAGCTGGCCGCTGACGGTCAATCCGGCCTTGGTGCCAAAGAAATCCTGTGCCCAGTCAACCTGGCCCTTCGTCATGGGGGGCTGGGTCGCATCAAGGGTGGTCACCCGGAACATCTCTCCCGCACCTTCGCAATCATTGGTGGTAATGATCGGGGTATGGACATATAAAAACCCGCGTTCATGAAAAAACTGATGTACAGCGAAAGACAGGGCACTGCGCATTCTGAAGACCGCACCAAAGGTGTTGGCTCGGGGGCGCAAGTGGCTGATGCTGCGCAAATAGTCAAAGCTGTGGCGTTTTTTCTGTAATGGATAATCGCCATCGACCCCTCCCAGCAACTCCAACTGGAAGGCCTGGAGCTCCCATGACTGACCGACAGCGGGAGAGGCAACCAGCTCGCCATTGGCGGCGATACAGGCACCGGTTCCCAGAGCGCTCATTGTCGGCGCCTGCAGCAAGGATGCAGCAACAACAATCTGTAGTGAACCCTGACAGCTGCCATCGTTTAAAGCAATGAATGCAACATCCTTACCCCGGCGTACCGACCTGATCCAACCACAAACACGCACACCCGGTTGCCCATCAGCGCTGCTGAGTAATTCCTTCACTGTAGATCGTGATTTCGCCATAAGCCTAACAGCCCTTTTGGTCTGCACTACCAGCAATTAATATTTTTGACCAGATCCCATTAGTCAACGAAGCGGCCACCACGCGACTCGATAAACGGCCCGTATTCTCTATCAACCTTGACAATATGTTCAAGTAACCAGGTGCGCAAAAAATTCAGTAATTCGCGCGCCGCACCTTCATCCTTCACGGCATGATCTTTTCTGAGTTTTTGTACTTCAGCAATAAGGTTCTGATGTTCCTGCTGATGCTCTGTCAAGCCGGGGAACTGATACTCTTCCATCAGCTTTTCTTCATGGGCAAAATGCTCAAACACATAGGTTTCCAGCATAGCCACAATGTCGGCATAAACGTCACTCCCACGTTTGTCACGCACCGCCTCAAACAGGGTATTGATCTGCTGAACCAGACCTTGATGTTCTTTGTCCAGAGCAACAATACCGGTTTCATAAACCTGCTTCCACTTGATGATAGCCATAGTCACCCCTGCTAGATGTTACTGAGCGTCGGCAGGTAAAGCTCAAAACTACTGCCACCGCCGGACTCCGAAGACACGGACATAAAACCGCGATGATTCTGGGTAATAATGTGATAGGCAATCGATAAGCCCAGTCCCACTCCCTGACCTACTTCCTGAGTGCTGTAAAAAGGATCAAAAACCCGACGACAGACGTCGGGTGACATTCCTGTGCCGTTATCCCTGACTTCAAGACAAACATAGCCCCCCTTAGCCTCAAGTCGCAGGGTAATCCGAGGATCACCATCAACCTTCACTAACGCTTGCGCGGCATTTTTTAACAAAATCAGAACCACCTGTTGAATCTGCCCGGAATCACAGACCACCTCCGGCACCGAATGATAATCACGGACAATATTGATGCGTTGAAACTTAAGATGGCGGCGCATATCATGGTCGCTAACCGCCAGGTCCAGGGTTCTCTCAACCAGATCCTCAAGGTTATAGCGGGAGAAATCGCTCCCCGAAGGGCGACTGAAGGTCTGAATGTTCTCAACGATTTTTGCTGCCCGGGAGCCGGCTTCGGCAATGGAAGCGATCATAGTGTCACACTTCTTC
>CAZMFD010000110.1:0-3845 GCA_964565445.1 uncultured Geobacteraceae bacterium | reverse complement strand
GGCAGCAGTTGGCTGGATCGGGAATGGAGTACCAGTGCCTTAGGCCCGGACCAGGTCGGTTGGGACTGGTTCAGTTTGCAGTTCGACGATGACACCGAGTTGATGTATTATCAACTGCGCCTGAAAGATGGTCAGCCTGACCCGTTAAGCAGCGGGGTTCTGGTGGGCGAGAAGGGCGAGACGAGACCTTTGACTGCTGACGATGTGCTGATCGACGTGCTCGATGACTGGACCAGCCCTTACAGTGGCGGGCGTTATCCGGCTCGCTGGCGGTTACAGGTGCCAGCTGCAGAGCTTGACCTCGAGATTATTCCGCTGATGGCAGATCAGGAATTGCAAACCTCTATTCGCTATTGGGAAGGTGCTGTTTTCGTACAGGGGACGCGTGGGCAACAACAGGTTCAAGGGTATGGCTACGTCGAGCTGACCGGTTATGAAAAGGCACTTTAGCTGATTAAACTCAATTTGAGAGGAGAATCGATTGGACACCCTCAGGCAGCAGATCAAGGACATTCTCAGCGAACAGAGCCTGGGGGTTCTGGCGACCAGTGCCAAGGGGCACCCATATACCAGTCTAGTTGGGTACGTTGTGACAGATCAACTGGATGAGTTGCTTTTTGCCACCCACCGCGCAACGCGAAAGTACGGCTATCTGCAGGCAGACGCGCGGGTCTCGTTGTTGGTGGATAGTCGCAGCAATCAGGTTGAAGATTTTCGCGAAGCGGTCGCCTTGTCTGCTATCGGTACGGCTCGCGAAGTGCCGTCGGAGCAGCGGGACCGTCTGATGCAGCTGTTTCTTGCGCGCCATCCCTACCTCGCCGAATTTGTGCGTTCGCCCGGCTGCGCCCTGTGTTTGATCAAGGTGCAGCGCTATAGTCTGGTACAGCGCTTTCAGGATGTACTGGAGCTTGATTTCGATGCACCGCATCCAGCCCCTTGAACGGTTGAGCGCCAGTGCTTTACCCCGGTTCGGCGGTAAAGCGGTCGCACTGGCCGAACTGACCCGCCGCGGCTACAGCGTGCCACGTTCCCTCGCCATCCCCTGCGACTGCTACCGCGATTATCTGCAGGCGACCGGGCTGGGTGGGCGGCTGACCATGGAACTCGGGCGCAAAGAGTTTTCCCAGATGCGTTGGGAGGAGCTGTGGGATGCGGCACTGCGGATCCGCAATCTGTTCCTGACCACTCCGTTGCCGACATCCCTCGAAACAGAAATTTCAACCGCCATGGACCGTCACTTTGTGGAACAACCGTTAGTTTTTCGTTCCTCGGCTCCCGGTGAGGATTCCGCGACCTGCTCCTTTGCCGGGCTGCATGACTCCTTTGTCAATGTTCGTGGCAGGGGGGAGCAACTCCTGGCGATCCGTAAGGTCTGGGCCTCCCTCTGGTCTGATCGCGCCCTGCTTTACCGGCAGGAGCTGGGGCTGACAGTGGCTGACAGCCACATGGCGGTACTGGTGCAGGAAATGATCGAAGGAAAAAAGTCGGGGGTTGCTTTCAGTCTTGCTCCCGACAATCGGCAACAGTTGACCATCGAAGCGGTCTGGGGCCTCAATCAGGGACTGGTCGACGGCAGTGTCGAACCGGACAGTTGGCACATTGATCGGGACAGTTTGCGAATGGTGAGCTATCGCGACGCCCACAGCAGCCACAAACTGGCACCTCGGGGTGGGCACGTACAATTGGTCCCGCTCGCGGCAACAGAGCAGGGACCAGTGCTGAATGATTCAGAGTTGGCGGTCGTTGTGCAGCGGGTCATGGCCTTAGAAAGGGACTTTTCCGCCCCGCAGGATTGTGAATGGACCTGGCGTGACGGTCAGTTAGTTCTGTTACAGACCCGACCCATTACCACCGTGCCAGCGGAGGATAATCGCCACTGGTACTTCAACCTGCACCGCAGCCTCGCTAACCTCAAGCAATTGCAACGACGGATCGAAACCGAGATCATGCCGGGAATGGAGGCAGTGGCGAACCAATTAGCCCAGGTCGATCTGATGGCACTGCCTGACGGTGCGCTCATAGAGGAATTCAGGCAACGTTTGCAGCAGCAGCAATATTGGGAAGAAGCCTATCGTAGTGACTGCATCCCCATGGCCCACGGAATTCGTCTTTTCGGTGAGTTCTATAATGATGAGCTCCAGCCTCAGGATCCCTTCGAATTTCTCGAATTGCTGCGTGGTGGTGAGTTGCGGGCGTTGGAGCGCAATCGCAGAATGATGGCCCTGGCCAAGCGCTGGGTTGCCGGGGCCGACAGCTCAATCATGGCTGAGATCGATGCCCTTGCCGCTGAACTTAGTCTGTTGCCGGATCAGCTGAAACGGCTGCTGTTACAATTTACCGATCAGCAACAGCCGGAGGTTTCTCAGTCCAGAGAAAATTTAGAGGTTGCTTATTGCACCCACTTTCCCACGGCAGAATGGCCCCAGGCCGAGGAAATTCTCGAGATTGGCCGGGCCAGCTACCGCTTGCGTGATGATGACAATATCAGCCTGGCACAATTGAGTCGGGAAGTGAAACGCAGCGAAGCGGAAATGCGCCGCCGCTGTACGGCGGGGGATAAACCGGAACTCGTCGCCCTGCTGGACAGGCTAGCCGGGCGGGAGAGCGGTTTGAGCAGTCCCTCTCTTGGTGACAATAACTCAGAAGATCGCGACGTCCGGGCCCGACAGTTACAGGGGCAGCCAGCCAGCTCCGGGCTGGCGACGGCTGTCGCCCGCGTGATCCGTTCTGAAGAGGATCTGGCCGATTTTAAGCGTGGTGAAATCCTCGTCTGCGATGCCATAGACCCGGTGATGACGTTCATCGTTCCCCTCGCCGCCGGTATCGTCGAGCGTCGGGGCGGTATGCTCATTCATGGTGCCATCATTGCCCGGGAGTATGGCATCCCCTGTGTTTCGGGCATTGCAGGCGCCGCTGATATCATCAACAGCGGTGATCTGCTGACTATCGATGGTTATCTTGGCCTGGTCTTTTTCCCCGCAACCTCGGGACTCCTGTCACCGGCGCTACGGCCACACTCCCTGCGCAAAGAGCTGGATGATGCCCTTCGTCAATAGCTTATGCTGAATCTTCCATATACCCTCTCCCTGAGGGCCCTGAGGGAGAGGGGGTGCTTCTCACCAGGCCCCCGGCTTAAGACCGCTCTTTGATCAGCAGCTCGGCCATTTCATCAGCAATTGCAATGCATTGTTGAAAGTCTTTCTCTTTGGGCGACGACCTGGCTTCAACAGATTCACCAACCTGTTGCCATTTAATTTTTTCAGCAAATTTATTCAAGTTCGAAACCCCGCCGCCACTCCAGGAGGCGGTACCGAAAATGCCCAGCAGCCGATCTTTAAGCTGTGAGTTTTCCAGCTTGTTGACCAGTGTTTCCATGGTCGGGAACAGTCCGGTATTATAGGCGCAGCTGCCAAGCACCACGCCTTTAAAACGCCAGAGGTCACTAATCAGGTAGGAGACATGGGTTTTTGAGGCATCATAGATGCGGATATTTTTAATCCCGTTTTCGGACAATCTGCGGGCAATAACATCGGCCATTTTCTGGGTGTTGCCATACATGGAACCATAGACAATGACAACGCCTTCTTCGGTTTCGGCCCGCGACCAGCGATCATAATGATCGATGATACATTGGGGATCACTGCGCCAGACAGGTCCATGGGTGGGGGCAATGATATTCATGGCAATATGTGCATCTTTAAGTTTTTTCAGCGCTTTTTGCACCATGGCGCCGTATTTTCCAACAATATTGGAATAATAGCGCCGGGTTTCATCCATGTAGAATTCAAGATTCACTTCATCGTCGAAGATGCCGCCATCCAATGTGCCAAAACCACCAAACGCAT
>CAZMFD010000109.1:0-3917 GCA_964565445.1 uncultured Geobacteraceae bacterium | reverse complement strand
AGAAGATGCAGGAGATGGTTGCCGCCATGACCGAGATCAACGACGCCGGTCAGAGCATTTCCAAGATCATCAAGGTCATCGACGAGATCGCCTTCCAGACCAACCTGCTGGCCTTAAACGCAGCGGTAGAAGCCGCCCGCGCCGGTCAGCACGGCAAAGGCTTTGCCGTGGTTGCTGAAGAAGTCCGTAACTTAGCGGCCCGCAGTGCCAAAGCAGCGGCTGAAACCAGTGAATTGATCGAGGGCTCGGTTCAAAAAACTGCCAACGGCACCACCATTGCCGACCAGACCGCCGAAGCCCTGCAGTCCATCGTTAACGGGATCGGCAAGGTCACCGACCTGGTCGCCGAGATTGCCGCCGCCAGCTCCGAGCAGGCCCAAGGGGTGTCTCAGATCAATCAGGGGATTACTCAGATCGATCAGGTCACCCAGCAGAATACTGCCAGCGCCGAAGAAAGTGCCGCCGCTTCTGAAGAGCTCTCCGGACAGGCTGCCCAGATGCGCGAGATGCTCATGCGCTTTACCTTGAAGCATGGCAGCAGCGCTCATGCCAATGTGCGTAGCGTGCCCCAGAAAGCCCAACCACAAGCCCCGTCCGGTTGGGGCGAATCACCGGCACAGCCACCGAAAAAGATTGCCGCCAAACAACCGATCGCTCTGGATGATGATGAGTTTGGCAAGTACTAGCTCTCTGTAGTATCAATAGACTTCCTTTTTTCCCGGGATCTGAACAGGTGCGTTCAGATCCCGGCATTATCGGTAGGTCATAACCTATAGGTGGGCCTTTGTTGCTTTAATGGGCATCGCGTTCGTCTGTTACCTCTCGTCAAGAAAAGGGAGTTGTTTTTTAGTTGGGCCTGGCAGGCAGAAGGCCATCCTCCCGTGCGGATCGCTGTCAACCTGTCCGCCCGTCAGTTCCGCCAGGGGGATCTGGCAACAACCGTCCGCACCATTTTATCCCAAACCGGACTCGACCCCAGTCTCCTTGAACTCGAACTAACCGAAAGCATGATCATGGATGATCCTCAAGGAGCCGAAGCCGCTCTGATAGCGCTGAAAGATCTCGGTGTTTCACTCAGCCTGGATGATTTTGGCACCGGTTATTCAAGTCTGAACTACTTAAGTCGTTTTCCGGTCGATCACCTGAAAATTGATATGAGCTTTATTCGTGATATCGGCACATCAGATGCCCGTACCGCGGTTGTCTCCAGCATTATCGATATTGCTCATAACCTGCAACTGACAGCGATTGCCGAAGGGGTGGAAACACCGGAACAGCTGAGTTTTCTGATTGCCAACGGGTGTGATGCCATGCAGGGGTATTTGTTCAGTAAAACATTGCCGGCCGCAGAATTTTCCTGGCTGTTACGGCAGGGCATCTGTTTGAGGGATATTGTGCCTGGACAATCGGTAAAAAAACTCCATTTAGCTAAAAAAAATACTGATTTAAGGAGCTCAGTCAGAAATTTTTAGGATATCGTCTGGTACAATAGTAAACAACTACCTCAAAAGAGCAAACCCGGAGCAATCTGGGGACGCAAAACCACGGATCCCACTGGGACAGCCGGGTTGCCGGTGAGCCACTGCTGGTTCTTCGTCAAACGTCGACAAGGTTAAACAGTACCTTGCTGCCTCCAGGACTGGTTTTTTTATTGAATGACCCGGCTGCCTGAATTCTTCGAATTCATCATGTTTCGGGTCACACAGGAGGCAATTATGCAATCCTATTCCCTTCCACCACAGCACTCTCTTATCACCGATCTTTTCTCTAATTGGTTCCTACTCCAATTTGTTGGTCCCATTGTTGACGAATTGCAGCTAAGGACCACCGTTGCTTTTTCTGCCCAAATTAGTGTGAGGGTTTCATGAAGCAACTACTGACGAGACAGGCTCTAATCGCAGTTCTTCTGGTGGTTTTATTGCCTGCTGTTCTGTGGAGTAATGATGTCCCAACCGTTCGTGTCGCCGCCTTCAACTATTACCCCGCCATCTTCCTCGATACCGACAATCAGGTTCGGGGATTTTATGTCGATATGCTGGACGAAATTTCAGCTCGCGAGCAGATCCGTTTTGAATATGTGTTTGGCTCCTGGAGCGAAGGATTGGAACGCTTGCGTTCTGGCGAGGTCGATCTGGTGACCAGTGCCGCCTATACCGAAGAGCGAGCCACTTTCATGGATTTTGGTGAGCAGATTCTGCTCACCGTCTGGGGGGAACTCTACATCCCTCAGGACTTAGCGTCTGTTCCGATCAGTGAACTGCAGGACCAGCCGATTGCTATCATGCGGGGGGATCATAATGCCCGTTCTTTTCAGGAACACCTGGATAAGTTCGGTATCAGCAGTCATTTTATTGAGTATGGCGACTTTGATGAGGTGTTCGTGGCGGTCAAAGACCAACAAGTTGTCGGTGGGATCGTCAATTCGATTTTTGGCGGTGCTGCAGCGAAACTATATGAGCTGCACTCCAGTGGCATCGCTTTTAACCCTTTTGATATCTATTTTGCTACAGCAAAGGGACACCATGCAGAGCTGTTGAGTTTTCTCGACGATTACCTTCTGGAATGGCGCAACGACAGCACTTCCGTCTATTACCAGGCCCGCTTAAAATGGGGTGCCGGACAGGAACCAGAAGAAGTCATTCCTGTCTGGGTAGCCAAGCTGGCGGTTGTGGCGGCCGTAATCTTTATCAGCGGACTGATATTTATTGTGTTGCTGCGCCATCGGGTCAATAGAGCAACAGGCGAGTTACAAAAAAGCAACAATATGATTCGCCTGTTACTTGATTCCACCGCCGAAGGAATTTACGGACTTGACCCTCAGGGAATCTGTACCTTCTGTAATGAGGCCAGCTTACGCATTCTTGGTTTTGATAACGCAGAACAGGTTCTCGGGCAGAACATGCACGATCTTATTCATCATTCCAACTCCGATGAAACCGTAATGCCAGCCGCAGAATGTCCGCTGTTACAAGGCTTGGACCGGCAAGTTCATTCTGACAGTGAAGTGTTCTGGCGAACTGATGGCAGCTGCTTCCCCGTCGAATACTGGTCGTATCCGATTCGCCAACATGACAAAATTTTTGGAGTGGTGATTTCCTTTGTGGATATCACCGAACGCCAGCGGACCGAAGAAGCACTGCGTGAGAGCGAAGAACGTTTTAAGAAGATGTTCCGTAACCATAGTGCCGTGATGCTGTTGGTAAAACCAGAAACCGGCGAAATCTTCGATGCAAATGATGCTGCCGTAAAATTCTATAAATATTCGCGTGAAGAGTTACTGTCTCTCAATATCTGTCATATCAATACCCTCGCACCCGATGTTGTAGCTGCAGAAAGACTGGCAGCTATTGAAGAAAACCGAAATCATTTCATTTTTCCACACAGGCTTTCAAATGGTGAAATCAGAACAGTCGAAGTCCATTCGACCCCCATCACGGGTAACAGTTCATCGTTGCTTTTCTCCATTGTGCATGACATCACCGAGCGCAAGCAGGCAGAGGAAGCTCTGAAGCTGGAGCGTGACAATACCCGTAATATCCTGGCGACCGTGGATGCGATGATTGTCGCTCTCGGTCCTGAGGGGCGGATCACGCTGGTCAACCGCAAGGCTTGCGAGATTCTGGGCTACCGTGAGGACGAGCTGCTTGGACAGGATTGGTTTGCCACCTGTCTGCCGCACAGCATCAATGTCGACCAGGTACGCGCAGTGTTCAAAATGGCGTTGGCAGACAACCTCGTCGGTTCGGAATACTACGAAAATCCGGTGCGCACCCGCAGCGGTGAAGAGCGCCTGATCGCCTGGCACAACAGCAGCATCCGCGACAAGGAGGGCAACATCATCGGTGGCCTGACAGCCGGCGTTGACATCACCGAGCGCAAGCAGGCCCAATTGTCCTTGGAGCAGAAAAACCAGGAAC
>CAZMFD010000108.1:0-3947 GCA_964565445.1 uncultured Geobacteraceae bacterium | reverse complement strand
TTCCTGGTTGCCCGAATCGTCCGTCCCGGGGCTCACTTCTTGAACTTCGGTCACTCCTTCGGTCACTTCTTCAGTCACTTCTTCGGCCGGAGCCGGCGAGGAACGCAAACCAGGGACAGCTCCCGCACCTTGACCTCCAGGCTGAACCGGCGGCACCGGAGTCGACTCCTCATACTTGACTTCAAGCACCTGCACCCGTCGGTTGAAAAGATCTGCGACGATCAGCTGGCCCTTTTTATTGATCGTCATATCTTCAGGAAAGTTAAACCAGCCAGGGGCACTACCACGCCCACCAAATTCAAATTTGTATTCCCCTTTCATGCTGTAGGCCAGAATGGAGTGCCGCATATAGTCAGAGACATAAATCAGCTCCCGTTCTTCATCAATCGCCACCGCCCTTGGCTGGCTCAAATGTCTGGGTGTCCCCCCTTTGGATCCAAAAGAGAATAAAAAAACTTCATCGGGCCCATACACGTAGACTTTGCTGGTTTCTGTACTCAAAAGATAGAGCCTGCCACGGCTGTCGATGGTCACATTATTAACGATCACCGGGCTCAAGCCATCCTCATCCTGCGCTGACAAATCCAAGCGCCCACTGCGGGGACGAAATTCCTCCGGAATATCTCCCATGCTGGGTGCCGCCTCCTCTTCAACAATAGCCACCAGGGGCTCATTCTGCTGCGCGGCCGTTTCGATCACTTCCTCTTCATCGTCAACGACAGCTCTGGCTGTCCGGTCCCGCGGCCGCAAGCGACGTAGAAAGTTTCCTTCGCCATCAAGCACCAGTGCTCCACGATTCGAGCTGCCGATCAGATAGATCAGTCCGTCACGACTGATGGCCAACTGTCGTGGGGAAAAGTCCTCCGCCTCGGGTATCTCATCAAGAAAAATTTCGCGTTCGACGAAAAAAGCACCATTAAGTACTGTAATCCGGGGTCTTTCACTGTTCGCATTCCGGACCTGCAATAGATAAACGTCACCATTTTCCAGTACGGTGCCTCCACGAGGAGCCTCAACCCCCCGTGACACCCCGATCGACATGCCAGGATAAAAATCAGAGCCATAAACTACGATTCTGCTGGTTCCACCATTGGCCAGATAAATTTCATCCTCAACCGCATCATAAAAAACACTGTGAGGGTAGTTCAGTAAACGTCCATCATCATCAATGTTCATTACCGCAATCGGCTCCAACGAAACATTCGCAGTGGCACAGGTTACTGACAGAAACAGAGCAAGCATCGTCAGCAGAATACACTTGCTGAGACAGAGGCTCCCTGAGTCTGTGGTAACAACGCCACCAACCCTTAGAACACCCTTATCTTTGCGTTGTTTACTGACCATGACATTCACGGCACAAGCGCCCTCCTAAGTTGGTCTCGATCAGTAGAAATTGATTATAGGAACCGTGCGGCTCATGACAACTGGTACAACTCAATTTACGTCCGGGACGCAATCGCTCGGTGGGCCCTGTCAGCGGGTGTCGGGCCACCGGGTGACCTGCTGAATCAGCTATCGCCGGATGGCAGCCGAGACACAACTCATTGATCGGTTGCTTGAGCATAAATAACTGATCCGATGCATGCGGATCATGGCAGGCAATACACCCAGGACCGTTGAGCAGCCCATGAATAAAGGGAATCTGCTGCAGACGGATGGCAGCTACCAGCTGCGCCATGTCACTGTGACAACCAACACATAAATCCGAGGAACGATCCGCCCATAACTGCCGCTCAAACTCATCTCCATGAGGACTATGACAGAGGGTACAGCTGCCTAGGTTCAAAGGACCATGAATGACCTTTTTATCAAACCAATCCTGTTTGCCGGTGTGGCAACCAAGACAGACTTCGCGTACCCGGTCTGCCGGCATCCCGATATGCCCATTGCCAGGCTGTTCATGACAGGTCAGGCATTGGCGATTCACGGTTGCGCTATGCTGCCAGCGGCTTTGCCCGACCTGCTGCTGATGGCAGGACATACAGGCATCCTGCCTGATCAGCCCCAGGGGAGGAGAAGGTTCTGTGCTTTTCAGTTGATGACAGTCACGACAGGATGCCGGCAGGTCTTTTTCCTGATGAAAGTAATGAACGTCCTTGTTTCGAGGTCGAAGGTTCAACTCTGACTGGACCTGTTGGTAATCGATTACCATGTCCTGTTCGATCGGCATCAGGGTAAACTGATTTTCCCCCGGCTTGAGCGGTAAACGGTAGTGCTGATAAACCCCATCGGCACCGTCCATCGACAGGATCGGGTCAAGCCAGCGAATTGAATCACCGATTTGCACCCGGATAACCGGATCCTGCGCATCCTGGCGTAACACCAGGTGGGTTTGCGGATGGCGGGCGATCACTGTCGCACCGGAACGGGGCGTGATGATGTCCACTGACTGAGCCGGGGCAACCTGCGGCAGGAGGAGTGACAGCAGAAGCACAAGGGCGAGAAGAACAACAAAAAAGCCGGAATGGCCTCTATTCTCGATTGTCCGTTTTTTTTCTCGTAGCGCTGCCACATAACTCATGGTAAGACCGCCAGGCCGTCTGGTCGAGCACCAAAAAAGACCCGACCAAGGAGTAAATTGGCATTCACATCAATCACCGCAAGTCCGCCAGATAGTTCATCAACTACATACAATTGATGAAAAGTTGGATAATACACCATCTCTGTCGTTCGACCCAGGTTAGTAATTTCTCGGAATACTGACAATTGACCCGGGGTCAAAGCCACGATGTTAGTTGCCTTTCGATGGCTGACATAAATCTGGTTATCCGTATCAACGATTCGCATCGGTCCCTGGTTAACGACAGCCCGGCCCAGACTGCGGAGACTGTTCAGATCAAAAATCGCAACCGTGTCGTCTCCCTGCTCGGCAACGTAAAGAAGACCATCTGCAAACAACAGTCCTTGTGGGCGTCCTCCCGTAGATAATTCACCCCGGCTCTCTAGCGTGTCAGCATCCAGCAGCAGTACTTTCTGCGACAGCGCAAGAGACACGGCAAGCAGATTTTTTTCCTCAATGTAGGTTGCAAAATGGGGCTGATAACCAAGATATGTTCGGGCTTCGATGTATCCTGAACGTAAATTCATCCGGCTGACATAGCCGCTCTTTTCGTCCAACAAAAAGGCAACCCTGCTTTCGGCGTCGAGGTGCATAAAGGTAGGCGCATCGTTAAGGGGAGCGGGGAAAAAATCCACCGTCCGGTAGGTTGACAGATCAACCACTTTGACCTGACGATCACCGGCGGCAAGAACATAGAGAAAGCCATCGCCCCCGGTTTGAATAGCGGTGATCCAGGTCGGCCCTCCGGTAATCCCAAAAGCATCAACAACATGGTTTGTATCGGCACGAACAACAAAAACCGTGTCAATATCAGAGCAACTTACATACAAGAGATCCATGGGCAACTGTCTGATGGCCGGGGACACCTGCAAGATCGGTTCGAAGCCTCCTGCTCGGGTCAAGGATTTTTGCACATCCCACGAAACAAACAGCGCAGCACTATCATCGGCCGCAAGGTGGATCTTTTCAGCCAGAGCAATTTCAACGGTTGCGGGAACCTCGTTAATCTCCTTCCACGTTCCTGTTGCATCGCCGACCTGAACACTGGTTATGCTGAAGCGTATCTGTGAATAGCTACCCGGTGGTACAACGATGGCTCCGAGAAACATCTGCGCATCAGCCAGGTCTTCGCTGTCAATGGTCAACGGCTGGCTGGTCAGCGGTAACCAATAATGACCATCGAGAACCGACACCTCATCAATATTCATCCGAACCGCAGGAGCGCGACTGTCCTTCAGCGCGAAAAAAGTATTGAGTCGGGCGTATCCTGTCCGGTTCGGCACCTCGGTGTATTGCAGTGACTGGCGCAAACCCTGTTCCGGCAGGGCACAGGAGGCCAGAAACAGCAAAAAAACCAGGGCGGCAAGACGAATTCGTTTGATGATCT
>CAZMFD010000107.1:0-3989 GCA_964565445.1 uncultured Geobacteraceae bacterium | reverse complement strand
ACAACCAACATCATTTCATTGTCCCCGTAGGGGCGCACTGACGTGCGCCCGGTTTAGGGTGTTTCCGCACCCGTAAAATTACCACACAACATCCCGGACCAGGCGAACCGGTAATTTGCCAGTTTTAACCGTGGCGCTGACTGTGCCGTAACCGAAATCAACACTCCAGGCACCTAGATCGGAGCCCGCATACGGAGAGGCCGTCCAATAAAACAAGGCTGGGGTCTCAGGAAAGACATCGCGATTGATCGCCGGCAATGAACAGGAATCTTCCACGATAAATTCCAGTTCGTTTTTGTTTGGCAATCTCCAATCACTAAAACCGGAAAATTCTTGACTGGTTGATGCCTTAAGGGCTTCTTCCCAAGTTAATAGCGCTGGCTCTCCACTACAGCCCTTATCCGTCCACTCTTGTCCAAGACTGCAACGAGCCCACATCAAGCCAGTGGTATTGTGAATTGCTGTGCCATCTGGGCCAAACTCAAAAACCGCGTCAGGCGATGATTGAGCAATAGACTCATGACATCCTTTGTCTGATTGATCTTTTTTGCCAAAGGTAGCCGACTCTGAACTGACCAGCCGGATCTGCTTAGCCTCAGTTTTTTCCGTTGTCAGTGCCTCTCCATAGAGAAAATAAATTTGCCAGGCGACCTGGCTATTGTCTTCATAGGGGGATGCCGTCCAGTAATATTGTGAAGAAGCATCCGGGAACTGACGGGTTTCCAGAGCTGGCTTGAAACGCCCATTATCAACAATTGACAAGAGCTCCTGGCGTGACGGCAGTCGCCAGTCACTGCTGCCGCATAATTGCTCCTGGTTAACCGCCTGCACATAAGCAAAGGTGTCGCAGTTGCTCCCCTGACAGTTGCCACCGTTCTCAACCCCCTCATCCCCGCCATTGACCGCAGCGTCAGGCTGGTACCAGCTGTAGGTATTGGTGGTCGCACGCATGCCGTTTTCGGTTTTCAGTTCCCAGAGTAAACCGGTGACATTATCACGATTACAAGCCCAGTGATCGAAGCCCGCTCCCGGCATCGGGTTAGGGGGGCATTTTCCCTCTCCGGCCGCTTCACCGCTACGGCATACCTTGGTGAAATCAAAACCGGCCGAACCGGAACCCACCTTTTTCAAGGTTCGGGTCATTGCCTTACGGTCCGGTCCAACCATGGCATCCTGGCCCGGATAGGCCTGCGCAAGAGCATCACAGGCCGCTAACTTGTCTCCCCGAACCCCGGTCATCTCATGGTTTCTTGCGCTGTCAGCACACCAGTCGATACCCGTGTCATTCAGGCCACCATAAGGAACAGCAGTGACCGGCTCGGAATAGGTCAGGCGTCCACCCGCATAGCGGGCAAGCAACTGAAACCAGTAGGGTTGGTTATTACGCAAACCGTCGATGATCAGTCCGTCACTGATTTCAGGGCGCACTGTCCCGCCCTCCAACCGGCGACATTGCTCGATATCAGCACCGTCGATTTCCTCGCGGGTCTGGCATAAATCAAAGTCCACCCCGGAAAAGTCATCACTGTTCCAGCTCAGACGCACTTTACCAATACCTGCCTCGACCTTCAGCATCACCTGCGGGTAACAATCAACCTCGACATTGTCGATATCTTCCCCCGCTACCACACCGAAGGGGTTATGAATATCGCAAATCCAGTTCGGTTTAATTGGTGGCGTAACAAGCTCAACCTCGTAGCTGCTGCCATCTTCCATTGTCAGTGGAAAAACGAAAGGACCATCAGCCGTTATTGGAAGTCGATCCTGGCCTTTGTTCTGCAGGACAATCTGATCCTGCGCCGGTAAACCGCTAACCGTTCCTCCCACAGTATAAGTCTGTAACACGCACTCGATCACAATCCCGCTGACATCTTCTCCGACAACCGCTCCTTCTGCCCCGGTCAGGGAACAGATCTGGTTCGGTGCTTGCGGCTGGGATAGCACCGTAATCCGATATTCGGCCCCGTCGAGAAGTTCTTTGGCAAAGCTGAACGCTCCGTTCATACTGATATCAAGGATCTCACTGTCCTTGTTGACAATCTGCAGTTTGGTTCCCTCCACCAATCCCTTTACTATTCCGCCAATGCTATAGGTGTTAACAGCAAAATCTGCAGTGACCGACATGTCAGCACGAACATCTGTATCCAGCCGCCGCGAAGTCAAGACCCCATCACTCCAGCGCACGAAATGATAACCCGGGTCAGCAATCGCCTCGACCTCGCCGCCACTCTGTCCATAAGCAACCCGTTGAGAAAGCTCTCCCACCAATCGGCCATGCATAGCGGCAGCGTAGTCGACGGTATAGTAATTAACCTCAAACTGCGCAGTAAATGAGAGGTTTTTCTCGACCGACTCTTCCATCCGGTGGGCTGCCGTAACACCATCGTTCCAGCCCACGAAATGGTGTCCTTCAGCGGCAACAGCGGTCACTGGTTGACTATCTCCCCCGTGGTCGACACGTTGCATCGCGGGTCCATTGATCCGGCCATGATCACCGGCAACATAATTGACTTGATACTGATCCACGGCAAAACGGGCGATTACTTCCAACGGTCCCTGCAGATCACGGTCATGACGCTGCGCACTGGCAACCCCATCGCTCCAGCCGGCAAAATGATGATTGGATGCCGGCACAGCCGTCACTGATGCCGCATCACCACCATGGACAACGTTCTGGGATATCGCCCCCTCTATCCTGCCATTACCTTCGCTCCGATATGTCACCGCATGAATCAATGGTTCAAACGTTGCCGTTACCGTCAGATTTTCAGCTACCGCTAAATCGATTCTCGCCGCAGCCGTGACCCCGTCACTCCAGCTGACAAATTCATAACCGTCAGCGGCGATGGCCGTAACCTCAAGGGCATCTTCCCCCTCTTCAATCTCTTGCACTACGGGCCCGGTCAGGGATCCACCTTCCGTCGTCAAATAGGTCAAGTTAAAATAGGCTGGCTCGGGAAGCTCTTCAGGTGGCAAAGAGTCCTTCTCAGACACAGCGAGTTCAGGCAAAGATTCAATCACCGGAGCCGCTACCCTGGGGACCGGCTCATCTACCTCATCAGTACATCCAAATACCAACAAAGCCAATAACAGCAGTAAAACACCCCTTAGTGTCCTGATCCCTGCCCCGCCAAAACCTCTGCCTGACCAAGCAAGAGAAAACATCTTTTTTTTGTTCTTCATAACCACCTTAGTGTCTCCCGTCAGGGTTCAACAGTCGCTGTAAATCGTTAACCAGGTCATCAGCGCCCATCTTCCTGACTTCTTCCATCCGCTGAAATGCAGCTTCGTACTGACCGGTAAAAGCGTATGCTACCCCAAGGTGATAATGAGCTTCCGCCCGGTCATCCAACCATGCAATATTTTTCTCCATAAATTGAATACTTTGTTGAAACTGCCGAATCTGGTTAAATGCCGCTGCCAAATTGACGTAGGCATCGGCATAGCGCAAATCCAGACCGATAGCCTTTTTAAGCAAAGGGACAGCCTCGTAGCTGCGTTTCGTCATCATCAACGCCAGCGCCAGGTTGTTATAAGCATGGGGATGCTCCGGATCAAGTTCGACAGAACGAGATAAAACATCAATGGACTCTGCAAATTGTCCTTTTCCATGCATGGCAACAGCAAGATTGTTATAGGGACGCGACTTATCCGGTGACTTTGTAATCACGTCTTGCCACAACCCGATCTCATCCTGCCAGACGGCATTTCGCTGAAATGTTGCATAGCCCAGCACACAGACCAGAGTCACAGCAATCACAGCAACAATCCTGGTAGCAACCACGGAGCCACAATACTCAAGTAACCATATTACACCACCCACAACAACCAGCAAAAACCCGATACTCGGGAGATACAGACGGTGCTCAGCAATAACATCCTTGATCGGCACCAGGCTGGACTCGACCGCCAGGGCAAGAAAAAACCAGATTACCCCGAAGGACACCAATCGCAACAACCCACCCGTAGGGGCGCACTGATGTGCGCCC
>CAZMFD010000106.1:0-3995 GCA_964565445.1 uncultured Geobacteraceae bacterium | reverse complement strand
AAGAAATCAATCAGGCTTTTGGCTATGTTCCCAATCTGTTTTCAACCTATGCCCATCATCCCCCATTACTTGAAGCCAACTGGAATAAAGTCAAGCGCGTAATGATGGAGGGTGTTTTGGCGCGCAAGAGCAAGGAAGCGATCGCTCTGCTGGTGTCGCAGGACAATGGGTGTAATTATTGTGTTGTGGCTCACACCGGTGCCCTGAAGATGATCGGGGTCTCCGATGAGGAGATCGAAAGAATCTCAGCGCAATTGGATGATGCTGATTTTACTCCAGCGGAACGGGCTTTGATACGCTTTGCCCGTAAAGCCAACAGTGATCCCCACAAGGTCAGTGACGATGAATTTGCGGCACTCAAGGCAATCGGCGTGACCGACGCCCAGATTATCGAGTCTCTGGGGGTCATGGAGGTTTTTGCTGCGTTTAATAAGTTTCTCGATGTGCTTCAGGTCGAACCAGGGTGATTTTCCCATTTTGTTGTAATAAAGCACCAACGAGACGATATTGAATTTAAGCCGTGACTTTAGTTTGGCGTTACCTGCAACGGTGATGGCACGAGTCTTTACCGGGAGGTTTTTCTATGAAAATGAACAACTGCGACGCCTGGTTTTATACCAGCCGAAATGAACCGCGTGGTTATATCCAGTCGCAGACCCTTGAGGAACTCTGGTTTCACACCGGAACCAATTGCAATCTGCGCTGCCCGTCCTGTTATGAAGGATCAAAGCCGGGGGACCAGCGTCTCGAATTTTTGACTCTGGATGATGTCCAAAGTTTTATGGATGAAGCGCTCGACATGGGTGTTAAGACATTTTCTTTCACTGGTGGGGAGCCCTTTGTCAACCCGGATTTTTTGGATATCCTGGCTCTGGCTCTGGAGTATCGACCCTGTCTGGTGTTGACCAATGCCACCGATCCGCTGATGAAGCGGATGGCTGAGGTTCAACGCTTGCGCGATAAACCACATATGCTCAAATTCCGGGTCAGCCTCGATTATCCTGATCCTGACAAACACGATGAATTACGTGGTAAGGGCACTTTCCATAAGACCCTGAACACGCTGGAAAAGTTGCACCAAGCCGGATTTAGTGTGTCCGTCGCGCGGCGCATGACGGCAGAAGAAGACAGCGCTGCTGTCGACAAGACCTACGCCCACATCCTCCGCACTGTCGGTATTGAACAAGATATCAACATCATCAAGTTTCCCGAGTTTCACCTGCCGGGCTCCTTACCGCATGTCCCGGAGATCACTGAAACCTGCATGACCCGTTACTTGAATAACGAACAACGAGCAAGGTTCATGTGTAATTACAGCAAGATGATTGTCCGTAAAGATGGTCGGTGCGGGGTTTATGCCTGCACTTTAGTCGATGACAATAACAGCTATGATCTGGGCGCAACCCTTAAAGGCGCCATGCAGAAGCGGGTTATGCTCGCACATCATCGTTGCTACTCCTGTTTTGCCTGCGGTACCAGTTGCTCTGAAGGGGACTGATGCTGATTTGGTAATTCTTCAAGTTCCGACCCAGGGCTAATGACGGATGTGAATGGTTATATATTTTTAAAGCGAGCTTGAGAGGTTGATATGACGGGTCACTGGAAAAAAATTCTGATTGTCGGCATTATTGCTGTTTTTTTGGTGCTGTTTTTCGTTTTTGATTTACATCAGATGCTGACCCTGACGGAGCTGAAGGCGCGTCAGGAGGCTTTTTATCAGTATTATCTGAACCATCGCCTGCTGACCCTGGGAGGCTATTTTGTTCTTTATATTCTGGTAACGGCCCTGTCGCTGCCGGGAGCCGCGGTCATGACCCTCGCCGGGGGGGCCCTGTTCGGTTTCTGGCCGGCCTTGATCGTTGTTTCATTTGCCAGTACGATCGGCGCCACTTTGGCCTTTCTGGTCAGTCGTTTTCTGTTGCGCGACTGGGTCCAGGGAAAATTCAGTAATCGCCTCAGGGCTATCAATGCCGGCATTGAAAAAGAGGGAGGCTTTTACCTGTTTACCTTGCGGCTGGTTCCGCTCTTTCCCTTCTTTGTCATCAATCTGGTCATGGGTCTGACCCCCATGCGCACCTGGACTTACTACTGGGTCAGTCAGGTCGGCATGCTCGCCGGCACCGCTGTTTACGTTAACGCCGGCACCCAGCTTGGTCAGATTGAAAGTCTGGGCGGAATTCTCTCGCCGGGACTGCTTTTCTCTTTTGTCCTGCTTGGAATTTTCCCCCTGATTGCGCGCAAAGGGGTTGATATGGTGCAGAAACGGCGCACTCTAAAAGATTTTCCAAAGCCTCAGTGCTTTGATTACAACATTGTTGTTCTGGGTGCCGGTTCCGCTGGTTTGGTCAGTTCCTATATCGCTGCAGCGGTCAAATCAAAGGTCGCCCTGATTGAGCGCGACAAGATGGGGGGCGATTGCCTCAATACCGGTTGTGTGCCGAGCAAAGCCCTCATTCGCAGTGCAAAAATTCTTAACTACGGTCGCCGCGCCGATGAGTTTGGCTTGTGCCGCACTGATATCGATTTTGACTTTGCTTCAGTCATGGAGAGGGTTCAGCAGGTTGTAACAAAGATTGAACCCCATGATTCGGTGGAACGCTATACCGGTCTCGGCGTTGACTGTATTCAGGGTGAAGCACGGATTATCTCTCCCTATCGTGTTCAGGTAGGAGAACGCATCCTGACCACCCGCAATATTATTGTGGCGACCGGAGCAGCACCCTTTGTGCCACCGATCCCGGGGCTGGATCAGGTCGATTATCTGACCTCGGATAATCTCTGGCAGTTACGGGAGTTGCCAAAGCGTCTGGTGGTTCTCGGTGGTGGCCCCATCGGCTGTGAAATGACGCAAGTCTTTGCCCGTTTTGGTGCACAGGTGACCCAAGTCGAGATGGCTCCGCATATTATGGGGCGCGAGGACGCGGATGTCGCTGACTTTGTCCGCCAGCGTTTTGTTGCTGAAGGTGTGCAGGTTCTGACCAACCATGCCGCTAAAGAGGTGGTGGTGCAGGGCGACGATAAGCTGCTGGTTTGTGAACACCAGGGGGAACGGGTAGAAATCCCCTTCGATCAACTCCTGATAGCCGTCGGGCGCAAGGCTCGAGTCGAGGGGTTCGGCCTGGAAGAGCTGGGCGTTCGCGTGAGCGAGCGCGGTACGGTCGATGTTGACCCCTTCATGCGCACCAATATCCCCAATATTTTCTGTGCCGGGGATGTTGCCGGACCCTATCAATTTACCCACGTTGCTGCCCACCACGCCTGGTTTGCGGCAGTCAATGCCCTGTTTGGGGATGTTAAAAAATTCCAGGTTGATTATCGTGTGATCCCCTGGTGCACTTTTACCGACCCGGAAGTCGCCCGTGTTGGCCTGAATGAAGCCGATGCCCGTCAACAGGGGATCGAGGTTGAGGTGACCCGCTTTGAGCTGGAAGAACTGGATCGTGCTATCGCCGAAGAGGAAACCCACGGCTGGGTCAAGGTGCTGACACCGCCCGGTAAGGATAAAATCCTCGGTGCCACCATTGTCGGCACCCATGCCGGCGATCTGATTGCCGAATATATCCTGGCGATGAAACACGGTCTGGGTCTGAACAAGATTCTCGGCACCATCCACCCCTATCCGACCCTGGCCGAAGCCAACAAGATGACTGCCGGTGCCTGGAAAAAAGCCCATGCCCCGGAAAAACTCCTGGCCTGGGTAGAGAAATATCACACCTGGCGACGGGGCTGATATAAGGGAGACTTTTTAGCGAACACTTTTTTTACAGATAAAACAACAGATCATTAAAAAATCGGAGCATATAAATTGCTCCGATTTTATTTCAACACCCGGTCCTTTTTCCTCCCAGCGATTGACTCAAAACTTGCTGAGCGTGACCTAAAGTATAAGCCAGGTGACATTCTTAACCCTTTTAAGCCCGTTAGAATAAAGCTGTAACCCGAGGTTTTTTCGATCATCCGACTTTTATGGAGGAACTGATGAAATTGCGTTATGG
>CAZMFD010000105.1:0-4032 GCA_964565445.1 uncultured Geobacteraceae bacterium | reverse complement strand
AATGTGCCATCAGCCTGATGTTACGCAGATTTCTTTTGCGCGATTTTATCCAGCAGGCCGTTAATAAAGGGTGGTGACTCCTTGGTGCCGTAACGCTTGGCGATTTCGATCGCCTCGTTCAGGGTCACCGCTGCCGGAACATCGGGTAGAAACTGCAACTCATAGGTCGCCATCCGCAACAGGGCCAGGTCAACCGGCGCCATCCGCGTCAGTGACCAGTTGTGGGCCACGGCATTAATCCGCTCATCGAGCAGTGGACGCTGTTCCAGCACCCCGCGCACCAGTTTTTCGGTAAACAGACGTACAGACTCCGGTACCGATTGCGCGTTGTCTTCCAGGGGTTCACCCAGGGTATCTTCAGAAAAATGGAGGTTATTCCAGAAATTTTCCAGAATCTGGTCGACGTTGACCTGATCGGTCTGATATTTCAGCGCAAAGAGAACTTTCAGGGCATATTCGCGCCCGCGCCGACGATTATTGTTCATCAGCGCTAAAAACCCCCATGACATTTACCATCTCCAGCGCACTCATGGCGGCTTCAGAACCTTTGTTACCGGCCTTGGTGCCGGCACGCTCAATCGCCTGTTCAACAGAATCGGTGGTCAAGACCCCGAAGGCCGCAGGCAGACCATACTCCAGTGACACTTGCGCCACCCCTTTGGTAACCTCGGAGCTGACATATTCAAAGTGTGGGGTACCGCCACGAATCACCGCCCCCAAACAAACCAGCGCATCAAACTTGCTTGAGGCCGCCATCTTTTTAACCATCAGCGGGATTTCAAAGGCGCCGGGCACCTTGACCACAGTTATTTGCGTATCGTCAGCACCATGACGGATCAGGGTATCGATCGCACCTTCGAGCAGGCGCTCGCAGATGAAGCTGTTAAAACGACTGACAACGATACCGAAACGGTACGTACCGGCATTAAATGAACCTTCAATTATTTTTGGCATCTGTTGCCTCCTCTACTACGATTATAGATTTTCGAGCAAGTGCCCCATTTTTTCACGTTTGGTTTTCAGATAATTCACGTTGGACCCCTGGGCGGGAATTTCCAGCCCCACCCGCTCCACGACCTCAAGACCATAGCCTTCAAGACCGATGATTTTCTTTGGATTATTGGTCATCAAACGAATTTTACGGACCCCCAGATCAGCGAGCATCTGGGCACCGATCCCGTAGTCTCGCAGGTCCGCGGCAAAACCGAGCAGGTGGTTGGCTTCAACGGTATCATGCCCCTGATCCTGTAAGGCGTAGGCTTTAAATTTGTTGATCAGACCGATACCACGCCCTTCCTGACGCATATAAAGGATAATACCCGCTCCTTCAGCACCGATACGATCCATAGCGGTGTGGAGCTGATTGCCGCAATCGCAGCGCGCCGAGGAGAAGACATCCCCGGTCAGACATTCAGAATGAACCCGCACCAGCACCGGCTTGTCCGGGTCGATGGTCCCTTTAACCAGGGCGATATGATGGGCACTGTCAACTTCGTTCTCATAGATGATGGCATTAAAGGGGCCACCATGGGGAGTTGGCATATGGGTTTCCGCGGCTCGCCGAATCAGCAGCTCCTTGCGCATCCGATAGGCGACGATGTCGGCAATGGAGATGATTTTCAGATCGTGCTCTTTGGCAAATACTTCCAGTTGCGGCATGCGCGCCATGGTGCCGTCTTCATTCATGATTTCACAAATGACCCCGGCCGGTTTGAGTCCGGCCAGACGCGCCAGATCAACCGAGCCTTCGGTCTGTCCGGCACGGACCATCACACCACCCTTTTTAGCTCGTAAGGGGAATACATGCCCGGGACGCGCCAGATCTCTGGCGCTGGTGTCATCAGCAACAGCAACCTCAATGGTACGGGCGCGATCGGCGGCTGAAATGCCGGTGGTCACTCCTTTGCGTGCTTCAATAGAGATGGTAAAGGCGGTACCAAAAGATGAGCTGTTGTCACTGACCATCAGTGGTAGCTCAAGTTGATCGGCGCGTTCTTCGGTCAACGACAAACAGATCAGACCACGGCCATGACGGGCCATAAAATTGATCGCTTCAGGCGTCACCAGCTCGGCGGCAATGACCAGATCTCCTTCGTTTTCACGATCCTCATCATCAACCAGAATCACCATTTTGCCGTTGCGGACATCCTCCAGAGCGGCATCAATTTTTGCAATTGTCATTATTGAAATTCCTTTTTTTAACTACATTTCATCCGGAAATCCGAACAAGGCGGAATTTATCTCATACAAACCCGTTTTTAGCAAGAAACTCACGACTCAATGAGCCGCCGGAGGTTCCTGACGGGTGGTTTACAAAGCGTTCCACGTAGCGGCCGATCAGATCGGTTTCGATATTGACCGCATCACCAACGCGCCGCTCTTTTAAACAGGTCTGCTCCAGGGAATGGGGAATCACCATAATGCTGAAGCGGTCAGTAAATACCTGATTGACGGTTAAGCTGACCCCATCGATGGCTACTGAGCCCTTGGCAACGATATAACGCAGTGATGATGCAGGAGCGGCAAACTCGAAATATACGGCGTTGTGTTCTTTACGCATTTGCCGCACCGTACCAACACTGTCAACATGACCGGCCACCAAATGGCCACCAAGGCGGTCACTTAAACGTAGAGCCCGTTCCAGATTGACGGCTGTACCCGGCGATAATGCTCCCAGAGTGGTTGTCCGCAAGGTTTCCGGCGAGACATCGAGGGTGAAGCTGTCACGATCCCAACTGGTGACCGTAAGACACACACCATTAACGGCAATACTTTCTCCCAGAGATAAATCATCATGGACCAGGGAGCTGGCAATCCGCAAATGCCCGGAGTCTCCACCACCTTCCAGGCTGCGCACCTGGCCGATGGACTGAATCAGTCCAGTAAACATGTCTGCACCTTTGCCCTTATCAAGAGGTCGCTCCCCGATGTTTCGTGGCATACATCTTCGAGCATGGCGCTATCAGCCATCAGGGACGTTCCTATACCGGCAAACAGACCGCTGGTCGGGCAACCGCCAACCAGTCGTGGTGCCACAAACACCATCAGTTCATCAATCAGACAGGCTTTCCACGCAGCAGTTGCCAGGGTACTGCCACCTTCAAGGAGCAGATGTTGAACCTTCCGGCGCCCGAGTTCATTCCACAAGGCCGGCAGATCAACGCGACCGTCCTGATCCCCAGGCAATACCACAACCTCGGCACCAGCAACCCTTAAAGCATTGATCCGCGCCTGATCATCACAACAGGTGGCGATCAGAGTTGGTGCCGCTGAAGCCTGGGTCAACATGTTAGCCTGCAGCGGAAAGCGTAAACGGCTGTCGACGACAACCCGTAGGGGGTCGCGGGTCTGTTCAGACGGCAAACGGACATTGAGCAGGGGATCATCCTGGAGCACGGTTTCAATCCCCACCATAATGGCTTCGACGCGGTTGCGCAAGTGATGCACCCGCAGGCGGCTTTCTTCACAGGAGATCCAGCGCGAATCACCAACTGCGGTAGCCGTGTGACCATCAAGGGTCATGGCCGCTTTATAGAACGTCCAGGGTTGGCCGCTGCGCAAATGTTTGCTGAAGCCGGCAATCAGTTCTGCCGCTTGATTCTGACACAAACCAACGTCGACCGTGATACCAGCCTCGCGCAGCAGTGTGATACCGGCGCCGGAAACGCGCGGGTCAGGGTCGATGACGGCGACAAAAACGCGGCGGATACCGGCAGCGATGAGCGCCCGGGCACAGGGCGGGGTACGGCCGGTATGGGAACAAGGTTCGAGAGTAACATAGATATCAGCGCCCTGCGCTTTAGCACCGGCTTGCTCAAGGGCATAAACTTCGGCATGGGGCATGCCGGCTTTAGGGTGAAACCCTTCACCGACAATCTGACCGTTCTTGACAATCACCGCCCCGACCGCCGGATTGGGCGCGGTGCGCCCCCTGCCCCGCTCGGCCAATTCAAGGGCCCGCTGCATAAATAGTAGCGATGAAGGTGACGGATCGGTCATGGTTTTTTCAGACTTTTCAACGAAAAACAGCAA
>CAZMFD010000104.1:0-4128 GCA_964565445.1 uncultured Geobacteraceae bacterium | reverse complement strand
TTCCCGTTAGGTGAATGATTTGAAGACTGATCAAACCGCAGCGCTGACCGAAGTCAGTCGCCCCTCGCGCTATACCGGTGGTGAGTTGGGGAGTTTGTGCAAGCCCGACGACCAGGTCGATGTGCGTATGGCGCTGGCGTTTCCCGATGTTTATGATGTCGGCATGAGCCATATCGGTTTTCCGATTCTGTATACCATCCTTAACCAGCTTGAGGGGGTCGCTGCCGAACGGGTGTTTTCCCCCTGGACCGACATGGAAGCCTGGCTGCGTGAACACGATCAGCCCCTCTGTTCCCTGGAATCCCAGCGCCCATTGGCGCAGTTTGATATCATCGGTTTTACCCTCCAGTACGAGCTCAGCTACACCAACCTGCTGACCATGCTTGATCTGGCCGGCGTGCCCCGGCGGCGACTGCAGCGCAACGAAGAAGCGCCGCTGGTGGTTGTGGGTGGCCCTTGTGCCTTTAATCCCGAACCGCTGGCCGATTTTTTCGATGTTGCCCTGATTGGCGATGGCGAAGAAGCGGTGCTGGAACTGGTTGAGCTGGTGCGTAAGCGCCGGCATTCAGGCTGGTCAAAAACGCGCCTTCTGAGTGAATTGGCGCGCCTCGAGGGGTTTTATGTGCCGTCCTTTTATCAGGTTGATTACCTTAAAGACGGACGGATTGCCGCCATCTCTCCGGTCAGCGATGAGTTCCCGCCGCAGGTGCGGCGCCGTTTTCTTGCCGATCTTGATAAGGCGGTGTTTCCGACCAACCCTATCGTTCCTTTTCTGCAGACGGTTCACAACCGCGTGGCGGTGGAGATTGCCCGTGGCTGCACCCGTGGCTGTCGTTTCTGCCAGGCCGGCTATATCTACCGGCCGGTGCGCGAGCGTGAACCGGAAACCATCCAGCGGTTGATCAACGAATCGTTGGAACATTCCGGTTTTGAGGAGATCTCCCTGCTGTCCTTGTCGACCGGCGATTACAGTTGTATCGAGCCCTTGTTAAAGCGCTTGATGTGCGAACATGCCGGTGATCAGGTGGCGGTCTCCTTGCCCAGTTTGCGAGTCGGCACCCTCACGCCGGAGCTGATGGACGAGATTAAAAAAGTCCGCAAAACCGGCTTCACCCTGGCTCCTGAGGCCGGGAGTGAGCGCTTGCGCGAGGTCATCAATAAAGGCATCCGCGAGGAGGATCTGCTGACCGCCACAGCCCAGGCCTACCAGGCCGGCTGGCGGCTGATCAAGCTCTATTTTATGCAGGGGCTACCGACCGAGACCGATGCCGACCTTGAAGCGATTATTGCGTTAGCGGCAGCGGTCAAGCGCAGCGGCAAGGGCACCGGTGGCAATGATGTCAATGTCGCGGTGTCGACCTTTGTCCCCAAACCCCATACCCCGTTTCAATGGGAAGAGCAAATCAGTCTTAGTGAAATCCGGCGTCGTCAATCGTTGCTGCGCGATGGGCTGCGGCAGAAAAAACTGCGCTTTAAATATCATGAAGCTGAGCTGTCATTTCTCGAAGGGGTGTTTGCCCGAGGCGACCGGCGTTTAGGAAGGGTGATTGAGGCGGCGACGGACTTGGGCTGCCGTTTTGATGGCTGGCGCGAACATTTTGACTTTGCCCGCTGGCAGCAGGCTTTTGTTGCCTGCGATCTGGAGCCGCAGTGGTATCTTCGTCAGCGGGATGAGGATGAAGTTTTGCCCTGGGAGCATATTGACTGTGGGTTGCCCAAGGAGTTTTTTATTGCCGAGCGCCATAAAGCGCTTGCAGGTGCGCCGACTGTTGATTGCCGTGATGGAGATTGTCACAGTTGCGGGGTCTGTGATTTTGAGCAATTGCGTATGCGCTTTGCCCGCCAAGCGGAAGTTGAGTCGACTGCTGGAACCGTCGAGGTTGGCGCCTCCCGGCATGACCCGGAGCATTTTACCCGGATCCGGTTGACCTTGAGCAAGCTTGGGCGGGCGCGCATGGTCGGGCATCTGGAGTATCTTAAAATGTTTCAACGGGCACTGCGGCGGGCGCGTATGCCGGTGCGCTTTTCCCAAGGATTTCACCCGACACCGAAGGTTTCTTATCTCGAAGCACTGCCCCTTGGGGTTGCCAGTCAGGCGGAGCTGATCGATCTGGAACTGCTGAATCCCGTCCCAATTGACAAGGTTATTAGCGACATTAATGTTCAACTTCCCGAAGGGTTCAAAATCATTGATGGTGCTGTTGTTCCCTGGAAGTCACCATCCCCCTCGGCGGCGGTGGCTTCCAGCAGTTATCTGGTCCCGTTGCCGGAGCAGCCACCGGACGATCTTGAACAGCGTATCAGCACCCTGCTTGAGGCATCACAACAACTGGTGACACGCATGAAAAAAGGCGCACCGCTTGAGGTGAATGTACGTGAGTCCCTGGTTGCTATAGCCTTGTCAGAAGAGGGGCTTGAGATTGAGCTGACCAAGGGCGGACCGTTGCTTTTAGCTGCCTGGTTGTTGGATCTGGAGGTGGAGCAGGTGCGGCGCCTGGGGGTGGTGAAGACGGGAAATAAGTTGAAAGACTAAAATACGTAATTCAGAATTCGGAATATAGAATACTTCAAGTCAGGAGCGAATATGACCAAGGAGCTGGTTATTAATACCACCTCCCACGAAACCCGGGTCGCATTGCTGGAGGGCGGGCACATTGCCGAGCTCTATATCGAGCGGGAACGGGAGCGGGGGATTGTGGGGAATATTTACAAAGGGCGGGTGATCCGGGTGTTGCCGGGGATGCAGGCGGCCTTTGTTGATATTGGATTGGAGAAGGCGGCATTTTTGTATGTCGCCGATGTGTTTGATGAAATTGAGCAGGTTGAGCGTCACATCGACGGCGATGAGATGGTTGCCGGGCAGAATGACGGGGAAACCTCCTCGCCGTTGCCCCCTATTGAGGATCTGCTGAAAGAGGGGCAGGAACTGCTGGTTCAGGTCTCCAAAGAACCGATCGGCACTAAGGGCGCCCGTATTACCTCTCATGTTTCCTTGCCGGGTCGGCATCTGGTTTATATGCCGACGGTGGATCATATCGGCATTTCGCGGCGGATTGAGTGTGAAACCGAGCGGGAGCGTCTGCGCAAGGTTGTGGAAGAGATGCGTGAGCCAGGCACCGGCTTTATTGTCCGTACCGTGTCGGAAGGCAAAAGTGCTGATGATCTGGGCCAGGATATGGAGTTTCTTCTCGGTTTGTGGAAGAACATCAGTCGCGGTGTCGACAGTGTCAGCGCGCCGGAACTGATCCATTCAGATCTGGATGTCACCAGCAAGGTGCTGCGTGATATCCTCACTGAAGAGGTGCAGCGCATCGTTGTCGACGACCTCGATGAGTACAACAAGATTCTGCGTTTTCTGCGCACCTTCATGCCGCGCATTAACTATCGTGTCGACCTGTACGAAGCAGAAGAACCGATTTTCGATGCTTACGGGCTGGAGGTAGAAATTTCCCGCGCTTTGGGGCGCAAGGTCTGGCTGAAAAGTGGCGGCTCTATTATCATTGAACAGACGGAAGCCTTAACCGCCATCGATGTCAATACCGGCCGCTATGTCGGTAAGCATAACCTTGAAGATACGATCCTTAAAACCAATCTCGAGGCGTTAAAGGAGATCGCTTTTCAGCTGCGCCTGCGCAATATTGGTGGACTGATTATTATCGATTTTATCGATATGGAAAAAGAGGCGCACCGTGAGAAGGTCCACGCAGCCCTGGAAGAGGCACTTAAGGGGGACAAAAACAAAACCAATATCCTGAAAATTTCGGAATTGGGGCTGGTAGAGATGACCCGCAAGCGGGTGCGCGAGAGTATCGGTCGCACCCTCTGTGAGCCCTGCTCTTATTGTGAGGGAAAGGGCTATGTCAAGGGCAAGCTGACCATCATTTATGAAATTCTGCGCGAACTCCACCGCGAGCTTGCTGATCTGCAGACCGGGCCGGTGACCCTGCTTGCCCATCCGCGCATTGCCGGCCTGCTGGTGGATGAGGAGCGCAGTGGTATCGATGTCCTCGAAAAGCGCTTCAATCGTTCGGTCCAGATCAATCCCCATTCGGAGTTTCATATTGAACAATATGAGATTCAGCTGGGGAAATAGTAGCTAAGAAGATCATATTTGGTTATCTATTTAAC
>CAZMFD010000103.1:0-4191 GCA_964565445.1 uncultured Geobacteraceae bacterium | reverse complement strand
CCGAACCCTTCCCGTTCGGCCTGGTTTCTTTTGTGGATGCAGGAACTGGTCAGTTATTCCAATGCCTTCGTTTACCTGATGATTGCTATGGGAGTCTTCTTTTGCCTGCTCCCCTGGCTACCACGCACGCAAGCCGCAACCTGGGCGACCTGGTTTCCAAGAGATCAATGGCTGATCAACCTGGTAACCGTTATCAGTTTTGCACTGATTGTTTTGCTCACCATCATCGCACTTTATTTCAGGGGGGAAAATTGGTCCTTCGTCTGGCCTTTCTGATTCTGCTGTGCCTCCCGGTCGCAGCCAACAGCAGTCAAGAAACACTTAATCTCTGTCTGAGTTGCCATCAGGGACATCACCAGGAATACGGCACCTGTACCGACTGCCATCGTGGTGATCCGCGTTCAACGCGCCTTAATATCGCCCACTTCGGCCTGATTCAGGCCCGCCATGCCTGGTTTAATCTGCCGGAAACCTCCCAGGTGGAGCAGGGTACCCGTCAACTGAAGACCTATGCCTGTCGCCGCTGCCATGTTATTGGCGACACAGGCAACCAGCTTGCAACCAACCTTGACCGCAGCGTCGCGGCATCGGACCCGCTGGCCCTGATTGAAGCCATTCGCAACCCGGTTCTGCTGATGCCCGATTTTCACCTGACCGATTTTCATCTTGACTTACTGATCAACGCGCTTTTTTCCCTGGGCCAAAACGTCAACGTTGTTACTGACGAAATGCCGCAGATTGTCCACTTTGAAGGTCGCGAACGTATGGAGGAGAATCTCTTTGTCAAACATTGCGGCGGCTGCCATCAGGCGTTAACTGCGACGCTGGGCGGACTCGGTGATGGCATTGTGGCGCCAAATCTTTCCGGTCTGTTGACCGAATTTTATCCCGAAACAGCAAAAGACAACACCCCCTGGAATCGCGACAACCTGAAGAAATGGCTTAAAAATCCACGGGACCTTCGTCCCCTTACGCCGATGATGCCGGTAGACCTTGAGGATGAAGAGTTGAAGCAGCTGCTTGATCTGCTGGATGAAGACATTTCCCTGCCCCAGGAAAAGATCCCCTGACCCAGCGGGGCAACCAATCTAGTTTTGGCCCTCGAACGAATAAGAATTTGACTTTACGTTGTTTGGGAGCTACGATTTAACGATCGAACATTCCATTTAGTAGAGGATCTAACCTATCTTGTCAAAGGAGATGAAGATGAAAAAAAAGCTTTTTTTGATCTCGTTAGTAACATTGCCCATCATTTTTATGGTTTCTGCTCAATTTGCCTTCGCAGGGCCTTCAATTGAAGAAGTTCAAAAAAATGTTGTTAAACTTTGGGAACCCATCAAGGAAAATCAACCTCATGTCATGGCTGTAGAATTTAAAAAGATCCTTGACAGTGGAAAAGATCTGGTCCTGCTCGATGTCAGAACCGCAGATGAGTACAACGCAGCTCACATCCCGGGCGCGGTTCATATTCCCAGAGGACTCATTGAATGGGTCACCCCCAGAACGATTGAGGATACGGATATCCCCATTTATACCTATTGCCGGACCGGTGCAAGGTCAGCTTTTGCTGCCCAACGTTTAACCGAGATGGGATACACCAATGTAACAAATATTTACGATGCGTTTAAAGGCTGGGTGGAAGCCGGCTACAGTGTCTATAATCGCCATGGTGAATTTTTGCTGACCGACGGTGGATTCGAAAAGAAAGAGTAACCTTCACCCCTGATCGTCATAACTGAAGAAAAGCCCGGTGATCTAGGGATAGATTTCCGGGCTTTTCTATGTGCCATGCCTGATGTTAATCAAAATTTAAAAGATCGACAATATCGTGGGGGCAATCCCAAAAGAAAATCACTCAAAAAATGAAGAAACTTGGAATCCGACTGAGCTATCCGTTATAGTTCTAGAGCTGAAGAACAGACTGTCCACTACCAACAATCCGGGCTTTAACAATATGCAAGAAAAAGAACTCAATGAACTGCTCAACAAAGGCAAGGAGGCAATAGAAAAGGGATATATCCCTTCTGCCCAGGTCTTTTTCAGCCAAGTGGCAGAGCAAAAGAACAGCCCGGAAGTCCGTAGCTACATGGCTTATTGCCTGGCCAAAAGTCAGGGCCGCACCCAGGTTGCGGCCAAGACCTGCATTGAATCGATCCGGCGTGAACCTGACAACCCTACCCATTATCTACTGCTTGGGCGCATTCATCTGCTCAACAATGATAAAATCAAAGCGGTGAAGGTGTTGCGCCAGGGAGCCAACATCAACAAAGATCAGCGAATTATCAACGAGATCAGCAAATTAGGATTGCGTAAGGCGCCGGTGATCAAAAGTCTGAAGCGCAATCATCCCGTCAATCGGATACTCGGGAAAATCTTCGCGCGGCTGGGTTTGCGCTAACATCCATAACGGTGATCAATCAGCGGCACCTATTGACCCATCCCCAGCCTCACCCGTAGAGTACAGCTCGACCGGGATCTGACTCCCATACAACGTGCGCCCACGATAGAGACCAAGATGGCCATTCAGGAAATTCTCGATCAAATCCATGGAGAAATGGTACAGCGCAGCGATCGCGGTGAAGTGGCCACCTATATTCCGGAGCTGGCATCAATCGATGTCGCTCATTTTGGTCTGGCCGTCGCTTTGGCTGATGGGCAGATATACAGTGCTGGTGACGCCGGGGTGCCTTTTTCCATTCAGAGCATCTCAAAGGTCTTTACCTTATCCCTGGCGCTGGGAAAAATCGGCAACTCACTGTGGAAACGTGTCGGCAGGGAGCCTTCCGGCAATGCCTTCAATTCAATTCTGCAACTTGAACGGGAACAGGGAATTCCGCGTAACCCCTTCATCAACGCCGGGGCCATTGTTGTTACCGATGTTATTCTGGCCCGCAGCTCCCCGGCGGAAGCTTTAGCCGAGTTGGTCAATTTTATCAGATACGCTGCCGATGATGCGAACATCTACATCAACGACGCGGTCGCCCTTTCCGAAAAAGCGACCGGTCACCGCAATTTTGCCCTGGCCCACTTTCTGCGCAGCTTTAACAACCTCACCCATGAGCCCGATCTGACCCTGGGAACCTATTTTCACCAATGTGCCATTGAAATGAGCTGCCGTCAGTTGGCGCTGGCCGGGCGTTTTCTGATCAACGCTCCGGGCATGCCACAATTAATTTCTCGGGATCAAGTGCGCCGCATCAATGCGTTGATGATCACCTGTGGTCACTATGATGCTTCGGGTGATTTTGCCTACCAGGTCGGGTTGCCGGGCAAAAGTGGCGTCGGTGGAGGTATCCTCGTAATTGTCCCAGGCACAGCAGCCCTTGCCGTCTGGTCCCCAGGGCTGACCGCACAGGGCAACTCGCGACTGGGGGCCGAAGCCGTACAGACCCTTGCTCAACAGATGGACTGGTCGGTATTCGGCTAACGCGATTTTTTCTGCTCTCCTTAATGACAAGCGCAGCAATCTATGACTATAATGGTCACAAATTGTTCCTTTTCAGTAAATAGGAGAACCCCATGATCAGATCATTATTGTTAATTCCTGTGTTTTTGTTGTTCTTGGTGTCCGGCAGTGTTGCCGCCAGCACCTATGCGGTCGATACCGCTCACAGCCAGATCCATTTCAGTGTTACCCACCTGATGTTTTTCAAGGTACGGGGCACTTTCACCGAGTTCTCCGGAACCGTTGATGTCGACCCCGTCGCGCAAACCCTGACCGCCGCCAAGGCAACCATTAGTACCGCCTCGGTCGACACCCGTAATGAAAAACGGGACGAACACCTGCGCAGCGATGATTTCTTTGATGCTGCCAACCACCCTACCATCAGCTTTACCAGTAAAAGTGTTTCCGGCTCCGGAGATAATATTACTGTTGTCGGAGATATCACCATTCGTGGTGTTACCAAAGAGATTACCCTGAATGGGTCTTTTGTCGGAGCCATGACCGATCATATGGGAAACGATCGTGCCGGTTTTGTTGCTTCCGGAGAGCTCAACCGCAAGGATTTTGGTCTTAACTGGAACCGGGCTCTTGAAACAGGTGGAGTCGTTGTCGGAGATACCGTTGAAATCGGCCTAGAGATTGCGGCGGTTCAACAGTAGGTGAACCCAGGGGAAATAGGGGGACATAATAGAACCTGATTAGAAGTACTGATCTTCCGCTTGAACCCTTCTCCAAGGGGAGAAGGG
>CAZMFD010000102.1:0-4336 GCA_964565445.1 uncultured Geobacteraceae bacterium | reverse complement strand
CGTTGAAAACGTCTGGGGCAAAGATTCCTGCTCTCGTCCATACAGATCACGTGAAAGCACTTTGAAATTATAGGTTTTCCCCGGCTTAAGTTGATTAATAACAACCTGATGCTGTGTGCCGAAATTCCCTCCGCTACTGACTGACTGCGTCATTTCTCCAGGGCCATAATACACGTGAGCGCTCGTGAGGGTGTCGGACTTCCAGCCAATAGTCACCGACAAAAAAACACCGCGGCGCACTTCCAGCACCTCTACGTCATTGATCACAGGAGAACGGCCGACATCGGTCACTGTGGCCACATCTACCAGGTGAGGAACAGGCAGTTCGGTGTGCGTCAAGCCACCCTGCCCGCCATGGACCTCTACCACCAGCTTTTCACCAAGTTTATCCGCCGGCAACAGAAGCCTGTGTTCTTTTTTTGCCATAGCGCCCTCTTCCAGCCAGGTAACACGACGGCGATTCAGCCTTTTGGGAGTATCAGCACGCCCGGGGGTCAGCGCAGCTACCTCGTCAGCTACCGCATGGCAGGCGCGACATTCCTGCTGGATGAACGGCTGATGCTGATAAATCTGCATCAGATCACGCTCCAGGGTTTGCGAGTGACAATCGTCACAGCGCGCAAATTCCTGGGCGAAGGCAGGAGCCGTTAACAACAGCAAAGCACCAACAGCAAATATGTGCTTACAAAAGTTCAACCACTTGTCTCCATCCAAACCCAAACCGGGCGACCCAAGGGTCGCCCCTGCAGGTTGCCATTCGTTGGTTTTATTGTAGGGCAGACGCATGTGTCACCATCGCACAACATGCGCGCATATTCCCTGTCAGAAACTAATCCGCCCGCTATTCTGGGTCGGTGCCCAACTGTCCGTCATCCCATGGCCATGGCAATTACCACAATCAATCGGCGATGAACCACCACCCGGACCATGACACACACCACACTCTCCGGATCCGGTATAAGGAGCCTCCGGGCCTTGATGATGCACGTATTGCCATCGTCCCGCTTCGCCGGTTCCAGCCGTACTGCCAAGGGCCGTAGTCGCTGCCAGGTCATCCTGATGGCAGCGAGCGCAGGCCAGGCCCAGGCTTGCGGTGGAACTGATCTGGCCGCCGAGATCCTCGCCATTCATCCGCGTTCGCAACAGCATGATATTGTCCGAGCCATGCGGTTCGTGACAATCAAGGCACGACAATACAAAATTTGTTTTCACACCCGCCGCAAAGGCATACGGTTCCCGCAAATAAACAGCTCCGTCGCGGGTCAACTTACCGTGTTTATCCTGGTTCAATCCGATATCGTCCCAGTTGATCCGCTTCAGGTTGCGATTCAGGGTGGTACTCCAGATATCGGTATCAGCGTTATGACAGCTGCCGCAAAAGGTCACGTAATCGGGAGTATTATCACCATCTTGCTGCCCGACCCCGCCAGGCTCACGACTGTCGGCAAAAGCATAGGGGGCCTCATAATCAAAATACCCGGCCATCACCTGTGTCTCACCCCAGAGCTGTTCCTCACCGGGACGTGAAATGGCGCTGAGCAATGGAAACCCCGGCTGACTGTTATCCCAGTTGCGTTTGGCCCGGTGAGAGTCATGACAGGCGCTACAAGGATTATCCTTTTGTGAAAACCAGGGACCATAGATCAGGCTGTTGTCGAGAAAGACTTTGATATCGTAAAGGTTATGATACGATGTCTGGTTGAAGGCGGTCATGATTGACTGTGGTCCGGTACCCGCAGTCCCGCCACCAAAGGTAGTACTGTAATCCTGATTGCGAACCATCTGTCCGGTCGTTTCACTGTGGCAGTAAAAACAGAAATTATCTGTTTCCAGATAGGGTCCCTGGGTTCGATCAGCATTAAATCCCGGAGCAAACAACGTATGGGCTGCCGGCCCACCGGAAGGCAGTGGGTCGGTGCCCTCCAGACTTGCATGCATTTCGTGACAATGAGCGCAGTTACCGGTAGCAAAAGCGGCATAACGACTGTCAAGATTGGTGCGATTGACACCATACTCAGCATTACCATGGGCTGAATCGCGGTAAGATCCAGCCAAGACAAGAGCAGGTACCAGGCAGATCAGTCCGACAATGGTGCCGCAGATCAATCGATCACGTATTTTATCCATTGATTTCATCCTGTCCCTCTTTCGCCATTTCAGCCGGGGTGACCAGAAAACCGGGGGATCCACAATCCGGGCGCAAAACCTGGGCGACCCATGGGTCGCCCCTACGGCATTCCGTTCGTTGTCCCATCGTAGGGGCGACGCATGCGTCGCCCTTTCAACCATCAACCATCAACCATCAACCATCAACCATCAACCATCAACCATCAACCGAAATTTACGGATCGACAATGATAGTTTCCTCGATCTGCGTTTCGCGTAACCCTCCTGACGTTTCATCCACGAATGGGGCATTGACTTCCTGGTTGCCCGAATCGTCCGTCCCGGGGCTCACTTCTTGAACTTCGGTCACTTCTTCGGTCACTTCTTCGGCCGGAGCCGGCGAGGAACGCAAACCCGGGACAGCTCTCGTTCCACCTTCATCTGGCAGTTCAAGGCTCGGAGACGATTCTTCATAGGTAACTTCCAGCACCTGCACCCGCCGATTGAATAGATCTGCGACAATCAGCTGACCCTTTTTATTGATGGTCATATCTTCGGGAAAGTTAAACCAGCCGGGGGCCGTTCCACGGCCGCCAAATTCAAATTGATATTCCCCCGTCATACTGTAGGCCAGAATGGAATGACGCATATAGTCGGCAACGTAAATCAGCTCCTGCTCTTCATCAATCGCCACCGCCCTTGGCTGGCTCAAATGTCTGGGTGTACCGCCTTTGGAACCAAAAGAAAACAAGAAGACTTCATCCGGTCCGTACACGTAGACTTTACTGGTTTCCGTACTCAACAGGTAGAGTCTGCCACGACTGTCTATCGTCACATCATTAACGATAACCGGACTCAACCCATCCTGATCCTGGGCTGACGGATCCAGGCGCCCACTGCGCGGACGGAACTCCTCCGGGATATCTCCCATATTGGGCGGTGCGACCTCTTCAGCAATAGTAACCAGGGGCTCATTCTGCTGCGCGGCCGCTTCAATAACCTCGTCTTCATCCTCAACGACACCTCTGGCGGTCTTATCCCGTGGCCGCAGGCGGCGCAGAAAGTTTCCTTCGGCATCCAGCACCAACGCGCCACGATTGGAACTGCCGGTCAGATAGATCAGGCCGTCACGACTGATGGCCAACTGTCGTGGGGAATAGTCAGCAGCTTCGGGAATCTCATCCAGAAAAATTTCCCGCTCGACAAAAAAAGCGCCATTAAGCACAGTAATCCGTGGTCTTTCGCTGTTCGTGTTCCGCACCTGCAGCACATACACGTCGCCATTGTCCAGTACGGTGCCTCCGCGCGGGGCCTCAACCCCCCGCGAGACACCGATCGACATGCCAGGAAAAAAATCAGACCCATAAACAACAACTCTACTGGTCGCACCATTAGCCAGATAGATTTCATCCAGAACCGAATCATAAAAAACACTGTGGGGATAGCTCAGTAACCTTCCATCATCATCGATGGTCATCACCGCGATCGGCTCCAGCGAAACATTGGCACTTGCACAGGTCGCTGACAGCATCAGAGCCAGCATCATCAGGAGGCCCTTCCAGAGACCGAGGCCCATGGCCGCTCTGACACCATCGCCGGAAAAGTTCAGAAGACCAGGGTCTTTGTGCTGTTTACTGACCATGACACTCACGGCAAAGTCGTCCTCCCACGTTGGTCTCGATCAGCAAAAACTGATTATAGGAGCCATGCGGTTCATGGCAACTGGTACAGCTTAATCTACGATCTGGGCGCAACCGCTCCGTGGGTCCGGCAAGCGGATGACGGGCCACCGGGTGGCCGGCTGATTCGGCTATCGTCGGATGACACCCCAGGCAGAGCTCATTGATCGGCTTCTTGAGCATGAACAGCTGATCCGATGCATGGGGATCATGACAGGCAATGCACCCGGGACCCTTGAGCAACCCATGGACAAAGGGTATCTGCTGCTGACGGATGGCCGCTACCAGTTGTGCCATGTCACTGTGGCAACCAACACAGATATCCGAGGAGCGGTCAGCCCATAACTGTCCCTCAAACTGATCCCCATGCGGACTATGACAGAGGTTACAGCTGCCTAGGCTCAAGGGGCCATGAATCACTTTTTTATCAAACCAGTCTTTTTTTCCCGTATGACAGCCGAGGCAGAGATCACGAACGCGGTCGGCCGGCATGCCGATATAACCATTATCTGGCTGCTCATGACAGGTCAGACATTGGCGCTTCAAGGTCG
>CAZMFD010000101.1:0-4468 GCA_964565445.1 uncultured Geobacteraceae bacterium | reverse complement strand
CTTTCAGTGTTGAACCCCTTGTGGTAAGATCAGGTTCAGCAACACACCGACGATCCCGGCCAGACCGATCCCTCCCAGTTTAACAATCGCCAGATCGAAGTTCATCCCCCCGATACCGAAAACCAGGATAACTGCAGCAATGGCCAGATTGCGTGGCTGCATCAGATCGGTGCCGGCACGCACCAGGGTGCTGATGCCGATGACAGCGATAGCACCAAATAACAGCACCATAATCCCCCCCATGACGGGAACCGGGATGGTGTTCAGCAGCCCGCCAAGCTTGCCGACAAAAGCCAGCAGAATAGCGGCAATGGCTGCCCAGGTCATGATTGCTGGATTGAAGGAGCGGGTCAGGGCAACGGCACCGGAGACCTCGGAGTAGGTGGTGTTGGGCGGGCCACCAAGGAAGGCGGCAACGCTGGTAGCGACACCGTCACCAAGCAGGGTGTTCTGGACGCCGGGGTCGCGAACATAATCTTTGCCGGTGATGCCGCCAATGGCCATGACGTCGCCGAAGTGTTCGATAGCTGGTGCCAGGGCGATGGGGACAATAAAGAAGATAGCTTCGATGTTCCACACCGGCATAGTGAAATTCGGGATGGCCAGCCAGGGAGCCTCAACCACTTTTTGCATGGAGATCAGGGCCGGGGCCGTCCAGTTGGGGAGATCCCCCGCATCAAAGGAGGCCTGAAGCGAGGCCGTCACGCCGCTCAGGTCGAGAAAGAGGGAGGTGGCATAGCCGGCAATGATGCCACATAGAATGGGGATCAGCCGGAACATGCCGCGTCCCAGTAGTGATACCAGCACCGTGACTGTCAACGCCACTCCGGCAATAATATAGGCAGTGGTTTCGGGAACCAGCCAGGCCGAGCCGTCACCGGTGCGACCGGACGCCATGTGGATCGCCACCGGAGCCAGAACCAGGCCAATGACCATGATGACCGGACCGACTACCACCGGGGGAAGAACCCGGTGCAGAATGCCGCTTCCGAAGATACGTACGACCAGACTTAAGACCATATATAGTACTCCGGCGGCGAGCAGGCCGCACATGGTGCCGGCAACTCCCCACTGACCGACACCGTAAATGATCGGAGCGATAAAGGCGAAGCTCGAAGCCAGAAACACCGGGACCTTGCCACGGGTAATAACCTGAAAAATCAGGGTGCCGACACCGGCGGTAAATAGGGCGACGTTGGGGTCGAGTCCGGTCAGCAGGGGGACCAGTACCAGGGCTCCAAAAGCGACAAACAGCATCTGGGCACCGAGCAGACCATCCTGCAGGCGAAAGTGGTAGTCAGTGGCGGCGTAGGTTTTTTTCATTGGAGGCTCCTGTTGCGGGTATAGTAGCTTTTACTTGGTGCCGAAAATTTTATCCCCGGCATCACCAAGACCGGGCAGAATGTAGCCGTTTTTGTTGAGGCGTTCATCGATGGACGCGATATAGATATCGACATCGGGATGAGCTTTGTTGACGCGTTCGATCCCTTCCGGTACCGCCACCAGAAACAGTCCGCGAATACTGGTGCAGCCGGCCTTTTTAAGCATGTCAACACAGGCAACCAGGGAGCCGCCAGTGGCCAGCATCGGGTCGAGGATCAGGGCGGTGCGGTCCTGCATGGAGCCGGTTAGTTTTTCGAAATAGGTGACCGGTTGCAGGGTTTCCTCATCACGGTAGAGCCCCACAACGCTGACCCGCGCACTGGGAATCAGGTCGAGTACCCCGTTCATCATTCCCAAACCGGCGCGCAGTATCGGTACAACGGTGATTTTTTTGCCTTTGATCCGGTCAACAGCAACCGGTCCGTTCCAGCCGGTGATGGTTTCAATTTCTGTCTCCAGGTCTTTGGTCGCTTCATAGGTCAGCAGTCTGGCGACTTCAGAAGCCAGTTCGCGAAAATCTTTGGTGCTGATGTCGTGATGGCGCATCAGCCCCAGCTTGTGTTTTACCAGGGGGTGGTTGACTTCATGGACTGCCATGTATTTGCTCCTTGGAAGAAGGCCGGAATGGTCGCCGCACAGCATAAAAGGATCGACCTGTCTGGTCAAGAATTTAGCTGGCTGTTGCCGCAGTTGGTTGATGGGGGAGGAGCCACAACTATTTTTGCAGACAAGATGCTTTCTTCTATCGGTGAAGATAGGCTATAGTCACCGGTCGGTATTTGTCAGGAATGGGAAGAGTTGAAAAGATATGAAACCTGTGTTGTTAAGACATCGCCTTGAATACGTCGCACTACTTGGTATTGCGCCAGTGATTCGGGCATTGCCACGCCGCCTGGCATTGCAACTGGGACGCAGCATTGGGGGCGCAAGTCGCTGGTTTATGGCGGAGCGTAGCAAACTGGCCGAGGATAACATCCGTCAGGCTTTCCCTGCCTGGTCCCCACAGCAGGTAACGGCGCTGGTAAAACGAAATTTTGAGCAACTGGGGATGAGCGCGGTAGAATTTTTACGCTTTGATCTGTTTGCGGCAGATAGGCTCGAGGACTATTTCGATATTCATGGTACTGAGCATTTGCATGAAGCGCTCGCGCAACAGCGCGGAGTTATTCTGCTCACCGGTCATCTGGGTTTTTGGGAGGCGGGGAACTATGTATTTCCCGCCCTGGGAGTGGCCCTGGATACCATTGCCAAACCGTTAAAAAATCGCCTGACTGATGCTTATTTTCACCGGATTCGCTCCCATTTTGGTGCGGATATCCTCAACAGCCGTAAAGGGGCGCGGCGGATTCTCAAATCCTTGCAATCAGGGCGCGCGATTGGTTTGTTGCTCGATCAGCATATATCGCCACCTGGCTCTGTTCAGGTTGATTTTTTTGGTCGCAAAGCTTATGTCACGACGGCCATCACCAATATGGCGATGAAATACCAGATTCCGATTGTGCCGACTTTTTGCCTGCGCCGGCCCGATAATCGCTATGATGTCTGGATTGAGCCACCGTTATTGCTCCATGGTGAAGGCGAGGCCGCGCTGACGGAAAATACCCAGTATCTGACCAGTATCATCGAACAGGCGATCCGTCGCGATCCCGGCCAATGGTTCTGGATGCACAGGCGCTGGCGCAAGACCAAAATCAAGAAGTAAATGCACTAAACAATACTGTTTGAACGGAGAGAGAACCCCCATGAGTTTGCAGCAGGAAATAGCCAAACGCCGCACCTTCGGCATTATCAGTCACCCGGACGCCGGTAAAACCACCTTGACCGAAAAGCTATTGTTATTCGGCGGTGCCATCCAGCTGGCCGGAACCGTCAAGGCGCGTAAATCGGATCGCCACGCCACCAGTGACTGGATGAATATCGAAAAGGAGCGGGGAATCTCTGTTTCCTCCTCGGTGATGAAGTTTGACTACCGCGGTTTTGAGATCAACCTTCTTGATACCCCGGGCCACCAGGATTTTTCCGAAGATACCTATCGGGTTCTCACCGCAGTGGATAGTGCCCTGATGGTCATTGATAGCGCCAAAGGGGTTGAGCCGCAAACCGAAAAACTGATGGAAGTGTGCCGCATGCGCAACACCCCGGTGCTGACTTTTATTAACAAGCTCGACCGTGAAGGTCAGTTTCCCCTTGATATCCTTGCCGATATTGAAGAGAAGCTGCAGATCGAGTGCGCACCACTGTCCTGGCCGATCGGCATGGGTAAACGCTTTAAAGGGGTCTACAACCTCTACCGCAACGAACTGCACCTGTTTCGCCCCGGCGAAGACCGCCGCAAGACCGACATCATCAGTATTGATGATATCAACAGCCCTAAGCTTGACACATTACTGGGTTCCCAGGCGCAGGAATTGCGGGATGATATTGAACTGCTACAGGGCGCGGCCAATCCCTTTGATCCAGATGAATACCTGCGTGCCAATCAGACACCGGTGTTTTTTGGTAGCGCCATCAATAATTTCGGTGTCCAGGAAATGCTCGATGCCTTTGTCGAGTTGGCACCACCGCCGGGGATCAGAGAAGCGACCGAACGCCTGGTTGCTCCGGATGAAGAGCAGTTTTCCGGGTTTGTTTTTAAGATTCAGGCAAACATGGATCCGGCTCACCGCGACCGTATTGCTTTTTTGCGCATCTGTTCGGGAAAGTTTACCCGTGGCATGAAGGTGCGTCACCATCGGATCAGTAAGGATATTTCCCTGGCCAATGCGACCATTTTTATGGCCCAGGACCGAGCTCATGTGGAAGAAGCTTTCCCTGGTGATATTATCGGTCTGCACAATCATGGCACGATCAAAATCGGTGACACCTTCAGCGCTAAAGAACCTCTTAAGTTTACGGGTATCCCCAGTTTTGCCCCGGAACATTTTCGGCGCGTGCGCCTTAAAGATCCGCTTAAATCAAAGCAACTGCAGAAGGGGTTGATTCAGTTGGCTGAAGAGGGGGCCGTGCAGGTGTTCAAGCCGGTCAATGGCGCCGAGTTTATTCTGGGGGCTGTCGGGGTTCTCCAGTTTGACGTGACCATGGAACG
>CAZMFD010000100.1:0-4834 GCA_964565445.1 uncultured Geobacteraceae bacterium | reverse complement strand
AAATCCTGCTGCCATCTGGCGGGCATTTATGTTTTAATCTTCTGTTGCTAACAATCATCAATCTGCTCTAGGCTGATCATTTTTTGGGGGGTTGTAGTTCATGGATATATTGATTCAACGTTTTCAGCGATACCGACTTATTATCACGTTTGTGCTGACGGCCTTGATTGTTATTGCATCTTTGTTGCTCGCTTATGCTGTTCGTTTCGATTTAACCATCCCCCCTGCCTACCGTGGCAGAATTGCCGAACTGCTACCGGCAGTTATTGCTATCAAGCTGTTAACATTCTGGCTTTTCGGTGTCTTCAGGGGCTGGTGGCGTTATGTTTCGATGCCCGATCTGGTCCAGATTGTTAAAGCCAATCTGCTTGGTTCACTGATTTTTGTTGTATATGCCGTTCTGGTCTATCGTCTCCATCTTATTCCGCGTTCGGTTCTGGTGCTGGATGGTATTTTTTGTTTTCTTATGGTGGGGGGGATTCGTTTTACCACTCGTATCATACGTGAAAAATACCGTCCCTGGCGGCAATCAAGAAATTCGGAGCAAGCAAAACGGGTTCTTGTTGTTGGTGCTGGAGATGCCGGACAGATGATTGTCAGGGAAATCCGCCAGAATCAGGAATTAAATATTGATCTGGTAGGATTTGTTGACGATGATCCTGCCAAGCGACATGCTTATTTCCAAGGTCTTAAAGTTTTGGGAAACCAGGAAGGTCTGGAGTCGTTATTAGGTAAGCATCAGGTTGATGAAATCATCATTGCGATTCCATCTGCTACCGGGCGCGAAATACGCTCTATTGTCAATCGCTGTCAGAAACATCAATGCCAATTCAAGGTGTTGCCGGGGGTTGGTGAACTGATTGATGGGCGCGTTAGCATCCAGCAGATTCGTCAGGTCGATCTGAACGATCTGCTTGGCCGTGATGCGATTCATCTCGACTGTATAAATATTAAAAATTATATTGCCGGCAAGAGAGTGCTGGTCACCGGTGCCGGTGGTAGTATTGGTAGTGAGATCTGTCGGCAGGTGATGGGTTTTAATCCAGCCAAACTGATTCTCTTTGAAAACGCCGAAACCCCCCTGTTTATGATTGAGCAGGAGCTTCAACTACGTTTCCCGAATGTTCCCATTGTCCCGGTGATTGGTGATGTCCGTAATCGCTCGCGGGTTCATGTGATTTTTGATCAGCAGCAACCGCAGGTGGTGTTCCATGCGGCAGCTTATAAGCATGTGCCGCTGATGGAGATCAATCCGGCTGAAGCGGTCAACAATAATGTGCAAGGAACGGTCTTGCTGGCAGATGCAGCAGATTATTACGGGGTCGAAAAGTTTGTTATGATCTCAACGGACAAGGCGGTGCGACCGACCAATGTGATGGGAACGACCAAGCGCATCGCTGAGATGTATGTTCAATCCCTGAACAACAGATCAAAGACCTCGTTTATTACGACCCGTTTTGGTAACGTCCTGGGGAGTAACGGCAGTGTTATTCCTACCTTCAGTCAACAGATTGAGACTGGAGGACCGGTGACCGTGACCCATCCGGAAGTAACCCGTTTTTTTATGACGATCCCCGAGGCAACGCAACTGGTGTTGCAGGCCGGCAGTATGGGGCGGGGGGGAGAGGTCTACCTTTTTGATATGGGCGAGCCGGTGAAAATCAAGACCCTGGCCGAGGAGATGATCCGCCTTTCCGGGCTGATCCCCTATGAAGATATTGATATTGTTTATGTCGGCTTGCGTCCCGGTGAAAAGCTCTACGAAGAACTTCTTCTTGACGATGAAGGTGTGCTGCCAACTCCTCACAAGAAAATCTGCATTGCCCAGTCGGCAACGCCACCTCATGAACAAATGGTCCACCAGATTGCCCAACTCGTAGACGCTGCTAAAATCCTTGATTTCCAGGGTGTTGGAGTAGGGTTAAAACAACTGGTGCCGGAATATACGCCGACACAGAACAAAAAACTGCAGCCTGCAATCAACGAACATCCTAAGATCTGTTGACAGGAACTGATGCTGACGGAAACTCTGCTCTGGTTAAATATCCTCATCTGCTCGGTTGCAGTGGTGTTCCTTCTGGCGCGCCGCTTTTTTACCGTTGCTACCCTGTTTTTTATCGTAGCACTGCTCGCCCTTGCCTGGCTGAGCTTTATCGATCTCTTCTCCCTACAGTCACCGGAACGTCTCTATTCCTTGCGCAATATCGGTATGCCGTTAGAGGTTGTTGTTGTTTTTGCCTGCTATTTTTATACAAAAACATCCTTTCGTGATAACTCGCGTATTTATCGTGGTGTCGGTTTTTGGTTTGCTGTTTTGCTGTTTGTCGGACTTTTTGTCTATGCGCTGATTACCCCGCCCCTGCACTTGATTTTTTCTCCCGATTTTGCTGATGAGCGGATTCTTTTTTTAACGTCTCCGGGGTTTTTTATTTACCTGATGCTGATGTTGGTGCTGGTGTTTGGCCTGGTACAGTTGGAACGGACCCTGGCTGGATTGCATGAACTGCAACGCTGGAAGGTCAAACTTGAAGTGCTTGCCAGTGGTTTGTTGATGGCGGCTTTTGCCCTGTATTTCAGCCACAGTCTGCTCTTTCGCTCGATCAACGTTAATTATCTTTCGATCCGCTCGGTCGCCGTGATTGCTGCTGTGGCGCTGTTCTGCTATTCGCGTCTGGCACGTGGTGATGGTGCGCGCCTGGCCTTGTCACGCGGTATTGCCCATCGTTCTTTTGTGCTGCTGCTGGTGGGTGGTTATCTGATTCTGCTGGGCACCATCGGTGGTGGTTTGCGTTATCTTAATATTGGTGATGCCAAAATTCTCATCAATATTCTGATGTTGGTGGGCAGTCTGGTATTGGCATCGGTGTTTTTGTCGGAGCGATTGCGACGTAAGCTGAAGGTTCTGCTGCAAAAAAACTTTTATCAGAGTAAATACGATTACCGTGAACAATGGGAGCGGTTTTCTCATTATGCGACCAGTGGCGGAAGCTTAGCACAGATTCAGACTGATATTCTTGATCATTTTTGTTCGATTCTGGCATGTAAAGGCGCGGCACTCTACTTGTACGATGATGAACAGAATCACTACGCCCCGGCTGCCGTATTTAATTTCCCCCGTGACTGGCGGCCCTTTCTGATCGATGATCCGATGATCCGCCGGTTTCGCGACAAAGATTGGATTCTTAACCTGCGTGATGATTCACCAGATCTTCAGGGGTCATTACTGGAGACGATCCCAGAACCGGATATCTTTCTGATTTTACCACTGTTTTTTGATGATGAGCTGGCGGGCTTTGTCTTGCTGGGAGAGCAGATTAATCCTGATGAGTTATTAAGTTTTGAAGATTATGATATGTTGCGGATGTTGGCACGTCAGTCGATCGCAACTATCCAGGGTTTGCGCCTGGCAGATCAGCTGGTGGTGGCGCGTGAACTGGCTGCTATCGGCAAAGTGTCGACCTTTGTTTTGCATGATCTGAAAAATCAGGTTTCCGGATTGTCACTGGTGATGGAAAATGCTGCCGAGCATATTGAGAACCCTGAATTTCAACAGGATATGCTGGAAACCATCGATAATACTGTCACCAACATGAAGTCTCTGATTATCCGCTTAAAGGGGTTAAAAGACAAACCTCAACTGGCCGTTGCATCGGTACCACTGCGCAAGATTATTGATGATGCAGCAGGTACGGTCGGTAGCACAATCCACATTGACGGTGATCAGGATATTTTAGTTGCTGTAGATGAAGAGGAAATTTACAAGGTTATTGTGAATCTGCTCGTCAATGCCAGGGAAGCAACGGCAGATGGGGCTCCTGTTATTATCAGTTACGGTGCAGATCAGGTACAGGGCTGGGTTAAGGTTAAAGACACTGGTTGTGGCATGAGTGCGGAATTTGTCCGTACCAGCCTCTTTAAACCGTTTGAGACCACGAAAAAACATGGCTTCGGCATCGGTCTCTATCAATGTCAGCAAATAATGATGGTTCACGATGGTGAGATTCTAGTTGATAGCCGTGAAGGGGAGGGAACGGAGTTTACTCTGAAGCTACCTCTGGCGCTGCGCGCAGACTTATCCCTTATCCCTGAGGGAGAGGGCTAGGGAGAAGGGTTCAGGCGAAAGATTAGTCCTGTTCAGGGAGAATTTCAGCCCGATAGTGTAACGTGGAGACAGTAATGAACGATTTGCTCATCGTAGACGACAGTCCTGAAATCCGCAAACAACTCAAGTGGGGGTTGGCTAAGGACTACCGGATTCACCTGGCTGAAAGTGTCACGGAGGCCCTGTCTATTTTTGATCAGCACCAGCCGCGGGTGGTGACTTTGGATCTGGGATTGCCGCCTGATGTGGATGGTGCAACTGAAGGGCTGCGTTGTCTTGAGGAGATGCTCAAAAAAAAGCCGGATACCAAAGTTATCGTGCTGTCGGGTAATGAAGATCACAAAAATGCACTGGCTGCAGTTGATATGGGAGCCTATGATTTTTATCATAAACCCATTGACCTCAATGAGATCCGGATTATCCTTCAACGCGCTTTTCACCTGGCAGAACTCGAAGAAGAAAATCGACGGCTGCATTTATCAGTTCAGCCATCCGGAAGCGACTACAATGGTATCATTGGACAGTGCCCGGCAATGCTTGAAGTCTTTGCAACCATTAAAAAGGTGGCCTCCATTAATGTTCCGGTACTGATTTTAGGTGAAAGCGGTACCGGCAAGGAGGTCGTTGCCCAGGCGATTCACCAACGGGGCATCCGCCAGGGCAAGCCCTTTATCGCCATCAATTGCGGTGCCATACCGGAAAACCTCCTTGAATCAGAGTTGTTTGGTCATG
>CAZMFD010000099.1:0-5151 GCA_964565445.1 uncultured Geobacteraceae bacterium | reverse complement strand
AATGGTGCGGACGGTTGTTGCCAGATCCCCCTGGCGGAACTGACGGGCAGACAGGTTAACGGCGATCCGCACGGGAGGATGACCTTCCGCTTGCCAGGCCAGACTCTGTCGACAGGCTTCCTCAATCACCCAGGTGCCGATCGGGACGATCAGTCCGGTCTGTTCGGCAATGGGAATAAACATACCGGGGGAGACCATCCCGCGTCGTGGATGGTGCCAGCGTAGCAAGGCTTCACAGCCGTTAATCCACCCGGTTGCCAAATCAACCTTTGGCTGATAATGCAAACACAGTTCGTTATTGGCCAGAGCCAAATGCAGGTCGTTCTCCATTTCCAAGGTAGAAACAACGTGACGGTTCATTTCTTCAGAGTAGTAGGAGAAATGATTGCCCCGATGTTTAGCCTCATACATGGCGATGTCGGCATTGCGGACCAGATTGGGACCATCACTGCCATCATGGGGGTAGATGCTGCCGCCGAGACTTGCCGTGAGGTTAAATTTGCGCTCTCTTATCTGGTAGGGCTTGGCCAGTGATTTCAGGATGTTCGCTGTTGTTGCCTGGATGGCTTCAAGATCAGCGACATTGGTCAACAAGACCACGAATTCATCACCTCCCAGGCGTGCTACCGTGTCTGTTTGACGGACAGCCACTTTCAAACGGGCGGCGACACTGCACAACAGCTCATCGCCGGTGGAGTGGCCGTAGCCGTCATTCACATTTTTGAAGCGATCCAGATCCAGCAGCAGAACCGCCACCAGGCGATTCGTCCGCTGAGCCTGCTTGATGGCCTGATCGAGTCGATCTTCGAGCAGCATACGATTGGCCAGACCGGTGAGGTGATCGTGGGTGGCTTGGTGTTTCAGTTGTTGTTCATATTCTTTTTGGGTTGTCACATCCTTGGCGATGTGGATGTAATAATCCTGTTCACTGTCAGCGGGAAAGGGTGTTGTCGTAATTTCAAATACGTTGCCGTCGCGCTGATGGTCGATTGACCTTGAGTGGGGGCTACCATCCCCCATTGTCTGAGTCAGAGGGCAATCGGCACAGACATCCCTTTCTCCCCACAGGGCTTCGTAACAGCGCTTGCCAATCAATTGTCCGGGCAGCGAACCGGTCAGCCGGTCAGCCGCTTTATTGGCACGCACAATGTGCATCTGTTGATCATGAATGGTTACCACTTCGTCCATCGCGTCAAAGGTGGTTTCCCATTCTTGGCGCGCCCGTTCTGCCTCTTTTTCTGCCTGCCGGCGCTTTTGCTGAGCATTCCACTCACGCAGAGAAGCGTCGATAATGCGCGGCATGGCACGAAAGGCTTCCGGCGTTTTGACGATATAGTCGAGAACTCCGGATTTAAGGGCCTCGACAGCCAGCGCTTCGCTGCCCTGGGAGGTCATGATCAGGACGGGATAAGAACGCTGGTCTTTATCTTTTTTGAGATAATCAATCGCACTGCCGTCAGGCAGATTCAAATCAAGCAGAAGCAGATCGGGACAGCAGGACTCAATTTCTTCAGCACAGCGCTGTAAGCTGTTAGCCGTAGCGACTTCAAACGCCGGACTGTGGGCCAGTAGATAGCGCTTGATCACCTCCGCATGGGATTGTTCATCGTCGACGATCAGGATGCGGGTTTTATTAGAAGTCATAAGTCCTCTCTTGCTGCTACATTCAGCGATTCTTTTCTTATCTGCGACCTTGATCAGCGGCGGGCGGCGGCACCGCTCCCGGCAGGGTAAAGTTGAAGCAGCTCCCTTGACCCGGACCATCGGACTCTACCCAGATAGTTCCCTGATAACTCTCAACGACCTTTTTCACCAGGGCCAACCCAAGGCCTATCCCTTCGCTGTGTGCATCAAGTTGCGAAAACAGATCAAAAATTCTTTCGGTTTGATCCGGATCGACCCCCCTACCGTTATCACGGACAAAGAATATTAAATCCTCGTCCGCTTCGTCATAGCCGATTTCAATATGCGGCTGGGCTTGATCGCCCAGGTATTTAATGGCGTTTTCCACCAGATTCTGCCAGATCTGTTCCAGTCTTACCGGATCACCCCACAGAGTCTGCGGAAAATCTGCCACAGTGGTGATGACCTGTCGCTGCTTAATAGCTCCGGCCAGGGTTGTTATGCAATTGGTGACCAGTTCGTTAATCGGCAAGCAGACAGGTTGATTGCTGAAATGACCCGCCTGCGAGAGCTGATAGAGTGCATCCAGCAGTTGCGCCATTTTGTCTGCAGCGCTGCGGATGTGAAAGAAGCTCTCTTCAGTTTTTGTTGTTAAGCCCTTATCCATGTCATGGTGAAGAAAATTAAGAAACGATCGCACGGTGACCAACGGACTTTTCAGATCGTGGGAAACCGCATAAACAAATTGTTCCATTTCTTTATTTTTCAGATCAAGGGCGGTCTGTGCCTGTTTGCGATCACTGATATCGGTGTCAGTGCCGCGATAACCCGTCAGTTCACCTTTTTGATTGAGTAAAGGGATAGCAGTTGTTGCCGCCCAGATGACCTTGCCGGACTTGGTCACAATGGGGTTCTCAACGTTCTGAAACGTCCCTTTTTGTTGAAAAACCGCAAACGCTTCTTCTTTAAACTGTTCTCGCCCTTTTTCCGGATGCAGATCGTAAAAATGTCTCTGGTTGATGATTTCCTGAGGCTTGTAACCAAAGATGTCCAAAGCGACGGCACTGATATAGGTATAGCAGCCGGTGTGATCGACTTCCCAGGTGACACTGCGATTTTGTCGGGCCAATTGATCAAAACGTTGTTCGCTGTCGCGCAGCTTTGCTTCGGCTTTTTTGCGATGCTGAGCATTGACAATCAACAGAGCAATAATTCCCAGCAGAACAACCAGAGCAACTCCGGCCAGTAGTAAAAAAAGGCTGGTGCGAGCGCTTAACGAGCGCATGGCTTTATGGTAAGAGGTCGTATCGTGGACAACCCCGAAAATGGAATGGCTGTCGGCATCATAAACACCTTCGCTATGCAGATCGATTATCGCCCCATCCGGGCGCTGGAAGCGAAGATTCAGGCGATAATCGCGTGTGCCTGCCTGCAGTTCCTGCTTTAATTTGAGCATGTGTTGCCAGAATTCAGCGGCAACCATCTCCCGGATCGCTGCTGCCGGCCAGGTTTTTTGTTCCAAACCCAGCAACGCCATGGCGCCTTCAGAAAACTCATAGGTGTTGGTTTTCAGATCAAGGGTCCAGTGTCCCAGACCGGCGACCTGCTCGGCAAAACGCAGCCGGGTTTCACTGGCGGCAATAGCTTGTTGAAAGGACAGCTCTTGCCCTGTATCGTGAATGATCGAGTGAAGCAGGGATCGACCTTCCACCGTCACCGGGGAAGAGTGCACCTCAACGGTGCGCTTGCTGCCGTTAGCTAATTGATGTTTAAACAGAAAATAATTGCGTTGTTCCTGCGCCGCCCGGCGAAATTCCTGTTCCACCTGGTCGCGACTTAAGGTGTTGATCTGCTTGATGTTCATTTTCAGCAGTTGGTGGCGGCTATAGCCATAATAATCGGTGGCGGTTTGATTGGCATCAACGATAGCGCCGGACTCAGGATCAATTAGCAGCATGACGACGCCACGGTGCTGAAATAAATCGGGACTTAACGCATCAATTTCTGCGGACTGCCCCAGGGTCGTGCACAGCAACAGGGTTAACAGGAATAAGGCCCAAAAGCGGGCAGGGTTGAGAGAAAACACCTTCTTCACGTGGGTGGCTCCAACGGGGTCGTAAAATAAAAAAGACCAAAGAGTTATCCCCCTTTGGTAACAGTGGCGCATGATGGATCCAGGTTAACTGTTGTCATCATGCATAGCGGCACGCATGGGGACATGGCAGGTTCTCCCCGTCAGGCATACTTTAGACGAGAACATCTTTACTGTTTAATCGTGCCTGGGCCATCAGGCCGCTGATAATCACCTTGGTTTCATTCGCGCAAAGAATGGAAGCGAGATTGTCTTCAAATTCTTCCTGGTTTTTACACCGAAACTCGTTGGTTCCCTGTTCATCATACAGATTAGCGGGATAGAGCTTGATGTCATGCATCAGGCGCAACACCCGTTGTTTGTAGCTCATTGCCGGCAATGAGATAAACACATCGTAATTAAAGACGGTGTTGCTTTGCTTGCGCTCGATTTTCAACTCCAGGGTCCCCTTGGTCATCTCCGATAATACCTGCCCCTGCTCTTCAATGATTTCGGGTGGGGTCCGCAGATTGGTCATATCGTTAATATCACCCCACATGTTTTTTACTGTCATGTTGTCATCCTTTTTGGTGTCATACTGTCCCCGCTGCACGTGATGCAGCGGGGAGAATGGGATTGGTTCAACGGGTTTGTCAAGCAGATCAGAGCGTTTTTTTAATACTTGCCAAACTCATCATCATCCAAAGCGATGGGCTTTTTCGCGGCAATCTTCTGTTGCGATTGTGCTGGTGCCGATTCGCCCCAGCCGCTGCTCTTTGATGTAGCACTTTGCTGCGGCACGGTACGCACATTGCCATGAGCACTGCTACCATGCTTCAAGGTAAAGCGCATGAGCATCTCGCGCATCTGGGCAGCTTGTCCGGAGAGCTCTTCAGAAGCGGCCGCACTTTCTTCAGCACTGGCGGTATTCTGCTGGGTGACCTGGTCGATCTGGGTAATCCCCTGATTGATCTGAGAAACCCCTTGGGCCTGCTCTGAGCTGGCGGCGGCAATCTCGGCAACCAGGTCGGTGACCTTGCCGATCCCGTTGACGATCGACTGCAGGGCTTCGGCGGTCTGGTCGGCAATGGTGGTGCCGTTGGCGGTTTTCTGGACCGAGCCTTCAATCAATTCACTGGTTTCAGCCGCCGCCTTGGCGCTGCGGGCCGCTAAGTTACGCACCTCTTCAGCGACTACGGCAAAGCCTTTGCCGTGTTGACCGGCGCGGGCGGCTTCCACTGCGGCGTTTAATGCCAGGAGGTTGGTCTGGAAGGCGATCTCGTCAATGACCTTGATGATCTTGGAAATGCTCTGACCAGCGTCGTTGATCTCGGTCATGGCGGCAACCATCTCCTGCATTTTCTGGCTGCCCTGCTGGGCGGCGTTGCGGGCTTCTGCAGAAAGCTGATTGGCGGTATTGGCGTTTTCGGCGTTGGTGCCGGTTTGTGAGGAAAGCT
>CAZMFD010000098.1:0-5378 GCA_964565445.1 uncultured Geobacteraceae bacterium | reverse complement strand
CATAAAACTTTTCAAGCGGATGGAACGATGGTTTGGCACCCTGGACTCGAATGGACGGGTGGTGGCCTGGTAAGCAATGCCGGCGATCTGGCGCGCTGGGGATCCTTATTGTTCGAGGGACATACCATGACCGGAGATTATCTGACGGAACTGTTGAAGAGGGGCCCAATCAGCCCAGAGGATTCCGACATTTATTACGGATCGGGAATTGCAGTTTATGGCTCAGGCCCTTTTGGCCCGTCTACTGACATGTGTGATGACCGTCAACGAGTCATCGGGTAGTTTCAATGAATTATTGTCAGGAAAATAATGTGCAGCGTGACGCCACAAATAAGTCCTTATCGACCTTCACCACCAGTGGCCTGACCAAGGTCTACGGTGAAGGCCCTGCGACCGTGCATGCCCTGCGTGGCGTCGATCTGGAAATTCCTGCTGGGGAGATCGTTGTCCTGCTCGGACCTTCCGGCAGCGGCAAGTCGACACTGTTGAATATCATTGGTGGTCTGGATCGGGGCACCGAAGGTACGGTTTACTTTCAGGATCAGGAGTTGAGTGCCATGAGTGATGCCCAACTCACCCGATACCGGCGCGAGCATGTCGGCTTTGTATTTCAATCCTACAATCTGATGCCAAGCCTCACCGCCCGCGAAAATGTCGAGCTGGTCACTGAAATTGCTAACAACCCGCTCGACCCGGTTGATGCCCTTGGACTGGTAGGGCTGCGCGCACGGGCCGATCACTTTCCTTCCCAACTGTCGGGCGGTGAACAGCAGCGGGTCGCCATTGCCCGCGCGGTGGCCAAGCAGCCAACGGTATTGTTCTGCGACGAACCGACCGGCGCCCTTGACAGCACCACCGGGCGCAGCGTGCTCAAGGTGCTCAAAGACATCAATGAGCAGTTGGGGGCAACGGTACTGATCGTCACCCACGCGGCAGCAACCGCCGCCATGGCCGACCGGGTGATTCATCTTGCCGACGGCGCGATCCGACAAGTGGTTGAAAATCAGACCAAAAGCAATCCGGAGGAGATCGAATGGTGAACCGGCGATGACTCCTTTAAATCGTAAACTGCTGCGCGATCTCTGGCGTATCAAGGGACAGGCTGTCGCCATCGGCACGGTGATTGCCGTCGGTGTGCTGTTATTAGTGATGCAATCAGGCCTGATCACTTCGTTGGACGAAACCCGGCGGGCCTACTACGAACGCTACCGCTTCGCCGAGGTGTTCGCGCCACTCAACCGCGCTCCTGAACAACTCATCGCCAGCCTCGAGGCCATTCCCGGGGTCGCTGCCGCCGAGGGACGGGTGATTGGTAGCGCCCTGATCGACCTCCCCGGTCACGATCTGCCGCTGCAGGCCCGAGCCGTCTCACTCCCCGATTTTGGCGAACCTCGTTTGAATGAGATCTATCTCACTGAGGGGCGCAGACTGGTGAGTGACCGTCCTGACGAGGTTCTGCTACTACAGAGCTTTGCCGCTGCGCACGGGCTGCGACCTGGTGATCAACTCGCCGTCACCATGAACGGCGCCCGGCGAAACTTGCGCATCGTCGGTCTGGCAATGGCTCCTGAGTTTCTTTACACTACCGCACCAGGCGAGCTGATTTCCGATGACTCTCGTTTCGGTGTGTTCTGGATGAGCCGCACGGCACTTGCTGCCGCCTACGATATGGAAGGGGCCTTTAACGAAGCGCTGTTTTCCCTTGGTCGCAACGCCCAATTGCCAGCTGTTCTGGATGCCGTGGACCGACGGCTGGAACCCTACGGTGGTCGCGGTGCCTATGGCCGAGAAGATCAGTCCTCTAACCGCTTTATCAGCGAAGAGATCGATGGTTTGCGCGCCACCAGCACCAGTGTGCCGCCAATCTTTCTGGCGGTGGCTGCGTTTCTTCTCTACATCGTTATCTCACGGATGGTCCAGGCGGAACGTGAGGAGATCGGGTTGATGAAGGCTTTCGGCTACCGCAGTCTGGAAGTCGGTATCCACTACTTTAAACTGGTTCTTTTCATCGCCGTCGTTGGCGCCTTGGCTGGTTGCCTGTTGGGGATCGTCAGCGGACGGGCCTTGGTGGATATCTATCTGCTGTACTTCAAATTTCCCTTTCTGATTTTCCAGCTCGATCCTGCGTCTTTCGTGGTCGGTTTTTTGGTTAGCGTCATTTCTGCGTCGGCGGGCGGTCTGCTGGTTCTGCGCCGCGTTTTTGCGCTCACACCCGCGGCGGCCATGCGTCCTCCTGTGCCTCCAGACTACAGCCGCAGTGGGCAGATCGGCAGGGCCCTAAACCGCCTGCTTGATCAGCCTTGCCGCATGGTCCTGCGCCGCCTGACTCGGCAAGCAGGGCGTATGGCCGGCGCGCTGATCGGCATCGCCGCCGGCATGGCGCTTTCTGTGGCGATGATCGGCATCATGTCGGCCTTCGACCGGATGATCGTGTTGACCTTTAACGTTGTCGATCATAGCGATGTGACTATCAGCTTTAACGAGGTAGTCTCCGACAAGGCAATCCTTGAACTGCAACGATTGCCTGGAGTGATCGAGGTCGAACCGGTGCGTATTGTAGCGGTCGTGCTGCGCAACGGAGTGCTTAGTCACCGGGGTTCAATCAACGGTCTGGTTGAATCACCGCGTCTGAACCGGGCAGTGGACAATAATCTGGCAACGATTCCGCTACGCGAAGGGGGGATTGTGCTGGCCCGGGCACTGGCGGATATCCTCGCAGTGGGTCCCGGTGATGTACTGACGGTTGAGGTGCGCGAAGGACGGCGGCCGACCCTCTTCATCCCGGTTGCCGGGGTCGCCAATACCTTTTTAGGAGCGCCTGCCTATATGCAACGGGAAACCCTGAACCGTGCCCTGAAAGAGCCGAACCGCCTTTCTGCTGCTTACTTACGAATCGACAGTGCCTACAGCAGCACGATCTACCGCACCCTCAAGAAAATGCCGGCAGTGTCCGGAGTGAGTTTGAAAAGCGATGCCCGCGCGGCGTTGCAAAAACAAATGGATACCGGAGCCGGAGCAATGCGCTTTATCATGGCGGCAATTGCCGGCGTGATCACTTTCGGCATCGTCTATAACGCCGCGCGGATTGCTTATGCAGAACGGGCACGGGATCTGGCCAGCCTGCGGGTGATGGGTTTTACCAACGGCGAAGCGGCCTTTGTGCTGCTGGGCGAACTGGCGGTCGTTACCCTGCTGGCGTTGCCGGTTGGTGCCTTATTTGGATACCTTCTCTCTTTCGCGATCGCCGCGGGGTTCAGCACGGACCTTTATCAGATCCCCGTTATGGTCTCTGCACAAAGCTATGCCGGAGCAGCAGTCGCAGTCCTTACTGCGGCAGTAGTCTCGGGCTGGCTGGTGAAGCGTGACATGGATCGAACAGAACTGGTTTCCGCCCTTAAAACTCGGGAGTAGTTGGAATGGCCAAAAAAATATCGAGAAGATACCTTATCCTGGTAGTGATTCTGCTGCTCGGCGTGGCACTGGCTCTTGCCTTCCGGCCCCAGCCATTGCAGGTAGATATCGGCGTTGTCGAACGTGGTTCCATGGTGGTCACGATCGACGAAGAAGGACGTACCCGGGTCCGTGATGCCTATGTAGTCTCAACGCCAGTAGCCGGTCAATTGCTCCGGGTCGATGTCGAGCCCGGTGATCAGGTGATCGCCGGGAAAAGTATTGTCGCAGTAATGCTGCCGGCCAAGCCGACCCCGCTTGATGCCCGCAGCCGCGCTCAAGCCGATGCCGAGGTAGCGGCGGCTGAAGCGGCGTTGCGACTGGTTCGCGCCGAGCACAGTCAGGCCATTGCCGACCAGGAGCTGGCTGAAACAGAACTGAAACGAACCCGGAATCTGCACAAATCCAATCTTGAAAGTCAGGCCGCACTGGATCGAGCGATTCGTCAGGCATTGATCGCCGCAGCTGCACTCACCTCTGCTGAAGCGGCGATCACCGAGCGCCAAGCCAATCTTGCCCGTGCCCGTGCCCGGCTGATTGACGTTGACGGTCAGTCTTTTGTTGATGGTGAGTTGGAAAAATCAATCAACCTCTATGCACCAAGCAGTGGTCAGGTACTTCGGGTCATGCAGGAGAGTGAAGCAACGCTGGTCGCCGGAACGACGATATTGGAGATAGGCAATATTGAAAACGATCTCGAAGTCGTTGTCGAACTCCTGTCTTCCGATGCGGTGCAGGTTGCTTCGAATGATAAGGTGATTTTTTCTGCTTGGGGAGGTCAAGAAAATTTAAATGGTATGGTTACGCGCGTTGACCCCTGGGCTTTTACCAAGGTCTCTGCCCTTGGAGTGGAGGAACAGCGGGTCAACGTCATCATTCGATTTACCGATCCGCAGGAGTCCCGGAGGAGGCTCGGCCACGGCTTTCGTGTGGAAGCACAAATCATCATCTGGGAGGAAGGGGATGCGTTATTGGTTCCCTCCAGCGCTCTGTTTCGTGATGGCAAGCAATGGAGCGTGTTTGTCGTTGATACTGGCACTGCAACCATCCGTACAATCGAAATCGGAAAAAACAATGGCTTCACAGCTCAGGTTCTAAATGGCATGGAGGTTGGCGAACAAGTTGTTCTATATCCTGCAGCGGAGCTCGCGGATGGTGTCAACGTCTCTCAGCGTAAGATCGATCGGTAGCCTGACTCTTCACAACAAAAATAACAGACGGGTTATCGGTTTCGATAAGGCCCACGCGGTCAAACCGAAACGGAAAAAATATGGTGCCAGAAAGTTGACCTGGGACCATAAGCATCAGCGAGAGAAAGTTTTTTCTTGCGAATTTTAATCAGCCGGACAGCTTCTTGTGGATTTCTGGGAAGCTGCAAAGCGTATCTGGGAGAAGGTCATGCCTGAAAATGTGTTTAAAATCGGCATAATGGCGAGAGAGGATTATAAGCAGAGAAGTATTGCCATTGCCAAGGGCGAATACATTCCCCAAAACAGCGAGCCGAAAATCTGGATTGAATCACTCCAATCTATGGCCCAAGTACTGAACAGTGAAAACCAGCGATTGTTGCAGCTGATCATAGACAAGCATCCCCAATCATTGAGAGAACTTGAAGAGCTGATGAATCTTGAAATCCTGAAATCCAAGAACCCGCAGAAATTTGATGAGATGCTGGGAGCACTAGAGCATGGCTTGATATTAGGAGAAAAAAATTGGCAACCTCATCGCAGCCCTGTCGGGGCTTTCTGATAACTCAGGCCCCTGTGTCAGCATAGTTGTCGTCTCACATAAAAACTGAGAGGAGACAATTCGTCATGCCAATGAGATATTCCCCAGCCTTCAGGGCCCTGATGATTCAGAAGACGATGACTGATCCTGATGGGCCGAGCCCAATTTCTTTAGCCGACGAAATAGGCGTTTCACGCAAC
>CAZMFD010000097.1:0-5920 GCA_964565445.1 uncultured Geobacteraceae bacterium | reverse complement strand
GACCTTGCTGACCCTGCAGGACAAACGGTTTGCTGCTATCAAGCTGCAGTGTAATCGCAACCTCTCCACTGCCGGCCCGAAGCTCCATCGGCAGGGCGGCATGTCCTGTACCGCGAGCTGACCAATCTTCCAACCAGACATGGAACGGCTCGGCCGTTGCGCCGGCCAATCCCAGCCCGTCCCGGCTGAAGCGTTCAGCATAATAGAAGTCATCATTCTGCGGATCGCTCAGAGCGAAATGGGCCAGATAGATTTGGTTGCTCGCCCAGGCCGACTGCCGCTGTGAGGGCTCTGGTTGCAGGGCATTGCGGAAGAACGTCAGTTGATAGCCGAAACGGCGCCCGGCGGCGTTGTGCAGATTGCCGGTATAGTACCACCATTCGGTCTTGAAGTCGGGATGGGGGCCATGATCCCGGGGGAACTCAAAGCTGCGCGGCTGAGTTGCCCGGGCAAATCCGTCATGGTCTTCGCTACCAAGGATTTCTGTCACATTTAAACCCGGGGAAGTCTTCGCGGAGGATGGACCGCTGTCCCGACAGGCCGCCGTCAGTAGCGCCAGCAGACAGAGAACGAAAAGCATCAAATTGTTCATACGCATAGGTTATTCATCCCTCAATGCTTGTGCTGGCTGTGTCTGTGCCATTCTCCAAGCCGGGTAAAGACCGGCAAGAACGGCAGCGATCAGAGCCAGCACCACCGCCTGAAACAGAATCAAAGGATCGATCTGGATGTCCATGCTCCAGCCAAACGAGCGGCGGTTGATCACCAGAATCAGGATCAGCGCCTGGGCAATCCCTAAGGGCAGAGCCAGCAGACCGGCCAGCAGACCGATCAGGCCGGTTTCTCCGGTGACCAGGAGCCACAGTTGTTGCGGTGTCAGACCACCGGCGCGCAGCACCGCTAGTTCCCGCGATCGTTCGATCTGCATCGCCATCAGGGCATTGAGAATGCCGACAAAGGCAACCAGAACCGCCAGTATCCGCAACACCGAGGTCACCGCAAAGGTCCGATCAAAGGTTGCCAGGGACGCTTCGCGCAAATCCCGGTTGGAATAGACCATCAGTTGCTGGATATCGGCGGCCAGGGCACGCAGTTGCCTGACCAGCAGATCAGTATCAGCCGTATCCTTCAGGTATATCCCCAGGGCATCTGTCTGTGGATCGGGCCAATATTGCTGATATAAACTGCGGGCGATGGTGATCCGTCCCTGGTCGGAACCGTAGTCGGTAAAGACCCCGGCAATCCGAAACTGTTTTTCTCCGCGTTGGGTGCGCAAGGTCAGGAAGTCACCGCGCTTGAGATCGCGTCGGTAAGCAAAAGGCTCCGATACAATCACCGCCCGAGTATTGTTAAACTCACGAAAAATCTGTTGGCGATCGCCATCAGCGAACCAGTACCCGGCGAAACTGCTTTCAGGAATTTCGGCAACAAACAGCTCACTGAACCCGTGTGCATCCTCCAGCCGCAGATGCCGGGCGCGGGTGATGTTGTCGATGCCGGCGACCTGCGCCAGGCGCTCCATCAGTTCAGGCTCCAGGGGCTCTCGACCGGGACCGAAATCGTTGCCCTGAGTGGTGATATAGATATCTGCACTCAGATAACTGTGCAGCCAATTATCCACCGTAACCCGGAAGCTGCTGATCATCAGCCCTACCCCGATGGTTGCGGCGACCGCGATCACCAGCGCCGCGGTGGCGACACCGGTGCGGCTGAGCCCGGCTATCAGATTGCGAACGGCCATCTTGCCGAGGATACCGAAGCAGATGTTAAACGGCGTCTGCAGCCCTTTCAACAACCAGACCGCCAGGCCCGGAGTAATCAAAGCATAGCCTGTGATCAACAGGAACATACAAATAAAACCGACGCCAATACTGTTGCCAGGCAATAACAGCCCGATCAGGCTGAGCACCATCAGGCCAGTGCCGACAGCGACAGCCCAGGGCAAAAGACGTCGCCCGCGACCTTCGATGTGGGAACGCGAGAGAACCGAGCGCGGTGCCGTGCGCCCCGCTTCCAACGCCGGAACCAGAGCGGCCACCAGGGTGGCACCCAAGCCGAGCAGCAGCCCCTTGGCTAGGGAAAATGGGGTGAGAGTCAGACTGCGGACATTGAGAACAAAATAAAGATCGTTGATGGTGCGGGTGACCAAGGCAAGCAGGCCATTGGCCAGCAGGACACCGAGGGCCAGACCGAGCAAGGTGCCGATTGCACCGATCAGCAGGGCTTCCACCAGAACCAGGCGGACGATCTCGCGGCGGGTGACGCCAAGAGTGCGTAGTGCCCCCAGCAACGGTCGGCGCTGGACAACCGAGAAGGTCATAGTGTTGTAAATCAGAAACATGCCGACCACCAGAGCCAGCATACTCAGAGCGGTGAGATTGAGTTGAAAAGCACGGGTCATCTGCACCATGCTCTGTTGCCGTTGATCAGCGCGGATCACCTCGACCCCAGCCGGCAGGTAGCTGTGCAGCTGTTGCAGCGCTGCTTTTTCAGCGGCACCATCTGGCAGAATCAGGTCAATCCGGGTCAGTCGGCCCAATTGGTCAAGCAGCTCCTGGGCGGTAGCGATATCGGTAATGATCAGATTCTGCAGGGCCTGTGAACTGAGCTGGTCCGGTGTCTGCAGCAAGCCAACCAGGGTGACGCTGCGGGCCTTGCCGCCAACTTGAACCCTCATGTCCATATCAGGACGCAGTTCCAAATCACGGGCGGTGGCGGCACTGAGCATAATACTGCCCGGCTCGGTGAGCAGGCGGGTGAAATCGCTGTCACGCCCGATTCCTGGAGAATACTCGCGAAACGGGCCTTCAGCAAAAGGATCAAGACCAAGGATGCGCAGGGTCAATCCCGGTTTGTCGGTAACAGCTGCCAAACCTTCGACAACCGGGGCGCTGTCGAATGGAATGGACGCAAGTCGGATCTGACGGTAGAGCTCCTCCGGAACACCTTCCGGTCCGCCAACAACCTGGTGACTGGTACGTCCACTGACCGCTTCGGCGGAAAGGGTAAAGGCCTTGTTGGCACTGCTGTTAGCCAGATCGATGGCAACCACTACCCCCACACCGAGGGCGACTCCGATCACGGCAAACAGTAATTGCAGGGGGTGGCGCAACAAATAACGCAGGGCAGCACGCCAGAGGATCATTGCCTGTCCTCCACGCCCGCCTCTTCCAGCAGTTGCCCATCGCGAATCGTCAGGATCCGATCGGCCAGCCCGGCAACTTCGAGGCTGTGGGTCACCATCAGAGTGGTCATGTTGTTTTGTCGCGCCAGACGATTGAACAGATTCAGCACCTGCCGACCGGTTTCGGCGTCAAGGTTCCCGGTCGGCTCATCGGCCAGCAGCAATTGGGGGCGATGGATCAGCGCCCGGGCAACGGCAACGCGCTGCTGTTCACCACCGGAAAGCCGATCCGGGTAGCTGTCCGCCCGGTCAGCCAGACCGACCTCGTCGAGCAGCGCCTGGGCCTGCTGCCGGGCGACACTGTCCCTGGTACCGATCAGCTCCAGTGGCAGCAACAGGTTTTCAACCACCGTCAGGGTCGGAATCAGGTTGTAAAACTGAAAAATAAAGCCGATATGTCGACGGCGGAATAAGGTCCGGTGACGTTCAGACAGGGTCGTGAGGTTCTGTCCGCCGATCATGACGCTGCCACCATCAGGCTGATCGATACCGCTGAGCAGGTTTAGCAGGGTCGATTTGCCCGAACCGCTCCGGCCCAGCAGAACAACGAACTCACCCGGCGCGATAGTGACATTCAGATCCTGGAAGACATGCCTAACCGCCTCCCCTTCACGAAAACTCTTACTCAGGTTGTCAATCCGTACCAGGCTATCGCTCATGAGTGACTCGCTGTTATATAAAAAAGGTTACTTTCTATTCAATACAGGTGGTTGACCTTCTCACTTACCAGTCGTTGCTGTCGCCAGTAAAGCGTTAATTTCCCGGCTGATTTCATAGTGCTGGGTAAGCTGATCAAACCAGCCACTCAGGGTCTCACCAGATATCAAGCCCAACAACACACCGAGGACTATCCCGCGGTGAACATTGTCACCACCCAGGTTGGTATTCGCCAGCAGAGCCTGTTTGGGGGCGGCAGTATATTTGTACGCCAGGTAAAGAACGCTGGGCCAGGAATCGGTGATGTAACAGGCCGAGGAAAACATCCTGCCGACCACATGCCGGTCATCCAGAGACTTCCTAGTCAGAGCCTCAAGATCAAGGCCGCAGCTGTTTTTAGCCGCACGGGCAAGGATCTCTGCCACCTCTTGATGTGAATCGCGAAACAATAAATCATCCAGCAGCTGAACATAACCAGCACAAACCCTGGCCAGCATCTCGTCCGGATGGGTCAGATGAAGATGCTGCAGACAATGCTCTTTGACCTCGCTAAGTGACACCCCTCGCAGCCGCTCGGAAAATACCAGCGGGGGAATTGTGACCAGGCCTCCGATGGAAGGCGTGTCGTGCGTTGTGGCCGCACAGCATTCCCTGGGTTTGCCACTTTCGAGATTAGCGAAGAAACCGCGATGGTAGGATTCAGCGTAAGTGTCCGGATGCCGCGGCGGATAGGCGGTCATAAAATCGATATAGTCATCGAGGAAGCGCCGCTTGTCGTAATGACCGGAGTTGGCCGTAAGGGAGCGCATCAGCACCCTGGCACAATGGGCATTGAGGGTATTCTCCCCTGCCAGCATCCCCTGGTGGTAATGCTGGTGCGGCTGCCCCCAGAAGGGACGCTTTCCTTTGAGGATTACATCACCGACAATCTCAGGTTTCCGGCGGTTTTTTCCCTGGGCACCACGACCACCGGCCTGGGTTGAATGCAGTGACATAATGGATGAAGGATGCACAGCTGGTGCCGCTTCAAAGCGGGTAATGCCAGCAGGGAAGGCTTTTTCAATGTCAGCCGGGTTGTAGAACCAGTGGACCGGCATGGCGAGAGCATCAGCCACAAACATATTTTTAAGCGCTGCTAAGGCTTTTTTATGGGATGGATTCATCACTCTACCCTCTTTCCCTCTATGCCAGGCGGCCAATGCGCCGTGCCGCCTGGCGACAGACCAGGGCATACGGCAGGGTAACAGCAGGCATCTCGAAGATCAGCTCACAGTGATTCTCGTCAATCTCGGTCAGGCGGTGGCCGGTCGCATGAATTCCGGCGACCTTCCAGCTCCAAAAATGCAGGGGCTCAAAATCAGTGATCTCGAAGGGAACCCAGAGCCCGATTACCGTCTGTAGACTTCCCTTTAAACCGTCATCAATATATTGCCGCGGGCTTTTAACCGCCTTGACCGAAGGGCCCCAAACCGGCCATTGACGGGTATCGATAAGGACCTTCCAGACCTGCTGTGGCGATGCATTGATGACATGCCTGATCTGCATTAACAAAAAGCCTCTGTGTCGACTCGATGGATTGTCAATCAATAGCCACCTTACATATTATTATTCAGCTATCTTTATATTTGTCTATGACAAATATACATCTTGTTCTAATTTATGGCAACTCAATGGGTAAACACTCGATGATATCAATGCCGTACCCCGCCAGACCGGATATCTTCAGGGGGTTGTTAGTCAGCAGGCGAAACTTGCTCAACCCCAGACTCCTGAGGATTTGGGCTCCAATCCCATAATCGCGTTGATCTGCCCTGAAACCAAGCATTTCGTTGGCTTCGACGGTGTCATAGCCCTGATCTTGGAGATTGTAGGCCTTGATTTTGCTGATCAGACCGATACCACGATCTTCCTGGCGCAGGCAGAGGATAACACTAGAGCCTTCACGAGCAATCCTCCAAAGCCATCAAAGAGCCCGAAGAAAAATCAGCTTTTTCCTGTAAGAGCTGCGGCCACGGAAAGTGAGACGCTGGCGAGTGGCCCTGGTTGGCATTTAGCAAAAATGCATAACCGGTTTTTAGA
>CAZMFD010000096.1:0-6470 GCA_964565445.1 uncultured Geobacteraceae bacterium | reverse complement strand
GGTGGAAGAGCCAGAAGAACTAGCGCTGGCAAGCTGAAAAAGGGTGTGGCAAACGATCATCGGCAGCCACCAGGAAAGCACCGGATCAAACGCGGTGTTGGCATTTTAGCTCGAGAACCAGACAAACGGTTCATGCCAGACCTCCCATATTGTCCCGTAAACAGCCCCGCTGCTGTCGACCCCATGATCTACGCCGCACCGGGGCAACCTTGATGGCAGCCCTAGGGGTCAAGCCGGAAGTCATTGCCTTGGATTTCTGATCCAGTCAGCAGGGACGTACATCCGCCCCTTTAATCCGGCACCCCAACGATGGCAGAAACAACCCTGGTGTGGATTGGTTGGGCGGATGGGATCCGGCTGAAGGCTGTCCGGATTTTTTCCGTACTGAGGGGATTTTTCTTCAGAGTTACTCTGACATCTTTCAGTCTCAGTGGTTTTATACGCCGACGTGATGTCAGTTTGTCGTACCAAACTTCGCGAATCAGATCCAGCCATGCCTCGGCAACAGCGTCAAGATCGGGGCGTTCTTCTTCCGTGGCGGGGATATCCAGCAGATTCAATGCCGCCTTCATGAGCTCTTTACGCTCAGTATCCCGAGCCGTTTCAGCCTGTGCAAGGTAGTGTTTTAAGACCAGCTCCATCTCTTCCAACGCCCGTTGTTTTTTCCGAGGAAGCAACAAAGCCTCTGTTTCCAAAACCTGATTCAGGAAGCGTTCGATCAATGCTGATGCCTGCTTGTCCATTGACCTTTTTTCCGTATCCTGAGTCAGACAAACTCTTAGTTTTTCAGTCACATCCTCAAGATGCGTGATGGGTTTCGCCGATGAGGTATTCAAAAAAATCCACTTAGGTGCACCATGCTCTGCTCCGGCGATGGCCATAAATGCCCATGGAGATGTGGATCGGACCAAACTCACCGTCGAAACAACACGAGCCTTTGAGTTTCTTACATCGTCATAAACTGATGTCGGGACGAGACCATTTTCCGGATGGACCAGATTACGAACCGGCTCAAATGCATCCTGCAAGCCGTCCCAGGTCTGTCCCTTTTTTTCCATCTCCTGTAGCTGCTGAATCATTTCTTCCGCCGTTGCAGGCCCGGCAGCCTGAACTTCTTCAGGGAACAAACCTTCCGGTAACGAAAGATTTGAACCCATGATCTCTTTGACTTCTGTGTACCGTTGATAAAATTTTCGATCCGCCTTCAATGAAAAATCGTCGCTGTCTTTGGGCCACCAGACTTCAATTTTTTTGTGCGGACTATTCATCCGGTCAACGCGCCCAACCCGCTGTTCGGCTATCCGGATAACACTCGGCATATCCAGCAGCATGACAGCAGAAGCTTGCTGCAGGTTCAAACCTTCGGACATGGCGTCAGAACACAGCGCGATAACATCCTTGGCGTCAGATCCCAGGCTGAATAATTTATTAACCTTTTTCTTCTCAGCCTCTTTGGAACCGGTAGCAACAATGACCTCACCTTGTTGATTCTCTTCTTTGATAAATTTCTTCATCACTTCCAAGGTGACAAGACAACTGTCAAAAGCGATGAGCAGGGGATGACTCTCCTGCAGCTTAACGAGCTGCTTTGCCTTGGTTCTCTCCCTCCGGTCAGACATTTTTTCAACCAGATCGAGAACCGTCTCATAAATTTTCACATCTTCCTGTACAGCCTGCTTATGTTTCTCTTCATTTGTCAGCCAATCGGGCAATTTAGCCAACAGCGAACTCTGTTGCACCCGACCGGCACTATCCCGAAGCCGCGTCAGTACATTACCGGTGTCTTCATTTTTTAAGTGCCCGGTTATGCCAAACTGGGCAGCGGCCGCTTGGGTGCCAAGCAAATGCTCGATCAGAGCGGCCCGGGATGACCTGAGGCGGGACATCAGATGATAAAATGCCAGTCCCTTTGCTCCACGCAGGCGGCCGCGAATATAGGCATCTTCATCAATGACACCCTTCAAACCTTCGGGCATGTCCAGACCGGTATGCAAATTCACCAGACCACGCAGATTATCTGCCAAGCCACGTATCCGGCCGGCAATCTCTCGATCCGTCACCGTTTCACCTGTTGGATAAATTTTAGACAGATGCTCAGGATAGCGGCACATCTTGCCGTAATCATCACGATAGGCCTGCGGGTTCTGGTCAACCATGGCATTCAGCATGGTCTTGGTTCGCCGCAAGGTGAAACGCTGAATCTCCTTCTGCATCTCCAGTCGCTCTTCACGGGTAGTGATGAATCCGCTGCGCTGACCGCCCATGCGTTTACCCAAACGATCAAACAAAGCCAAAGCTGAATCATCCAGATTATCGGCGCCTAACAGGTCGACAATCATCAGCAGATCGCGAACCCCCTTATTGATAGGTGTTGCAGTAAACATCACGACAACATCTGCCATATTGCTCAACAGGCTCCGGGTTCGGGATGACTTCTGGTTAAGAAAATTGTGAGCCTCATCAATGGCCAGGGATTGAGCGCGGCGGATGACCTTTAACATTCCTTCATGCTTATCAGATTCCTTGCGGCTTAACACGCCATGAGACAATGGCGAAAGCGGCAAACCGCAATTGGTTGCTTCGTGCTGCCAGGCCGATGCAACCTGCCCTGGCGGGCACACCAGAGCGGTAATATCTTTGCGCATCCGCCCGGTGCTCCAGATGCGATCCATTACTGCGCGCAGAAGATAAGCTCCCATTCGTGTTTTACCTGCGCCGGTAGCATCGGCAACCAGAACACTGCCGACATTTTCCACCATCCACATGGCCTGGGCGATACCGACTTTCTGAGAGGGCCACAGTTCCTGTCCCTGCCCGGCGAAGTAGGTTTTTATATATTTTTGCGCCCAGTCCCCTTCAAGCAATTCGCCGCAAGCCCTGCCCAGAGCTTCTTGCCAGGAAACGACCTGCAACAGTTGCCTGAGCAGAGCGATTAACTCGGAGTTGTAATCCTCCCCCAGGTCCCAAAAATTATTGGCAATCTGTTCTGTCTCACGATAGCGCTTCGGTTCTTTAAGATGATGGAAGCGGACGTTCGCCTCCAACTGACGGCGCAGCCCGGTGAAACTGAAGTTGCTTGAACCCAGCGTTGCCGCTTCATCAGCAAGATAGATCTTGCCGTGCAACTTTCGATTGGTATCGGGGATATAGCGACTCTGAAGCCTGCCCGACTCAAACATGTCAATAACCAGGACAATCTTGTAGCAAAGGCGCAACGAAATCCCGGCGTCGAGCCAGTAATCGATCACCTCTTGCGGAAGAGTTTTTTTCTTCAGACTGTACTCTGATCGCTTTGCCGGGGATGGTTCGCTGCCGATCAGCAACCGAATCGATTCCGGCTTCTCGGCCGGCAGGTCAGCAACAAAGTCGATGATGTAATCAAGGGAAGTGAAACCGGTAACAAGCAGGGGTGAGTAACTGGCGGAAAGATCTTTCAGGATAATTTTTTCTGCGGGCGCATTTTTATGATTAAGAGGAAAACGCTCTTGTTCCGGCCAGTCGGAGACACCACGGACGATAGCCTGATTTTCTACGTCGGAATCGAAAAAGCTGAGTTGGTTTTCCTTGGTCAACATCTCACCTGTTTTTGATATCTTTCTCTACGCAACCATGTTGCCATACCAGGGGGATGGTACCGTTGGATACGCCCGGAACACATGCGCAAAAACTGCATCAGTTTTTGCTTGCACATCCGCCTCAGAATAGATTTCCGGCAGTCCGGTTTTATCACTCCAGAGGTAATCCTGAATCGTCAGACGCACTGCGTCGCGGGTAGCTTCTTTGTCACGCCATTGATTAACCCGCAGCTTCTCTGTCTTAAGAACATTGAGCAATTCAGTCGCGATCCCTTTGATACGTTTTAGCTCGGCAGGTGACAAATCAGCTTTTCTGAGTAGATCAAAAATGGCCAGGTTCTCCTCATCCAGCCCTTCACGAATAGCTCGGCGTTCTTCAGTATTAAGACTCAGCTCAAGCTTTAACAACTCCTCAAATGTCTTTTCGATGGTCACGCGATCCTTCTCGCGGTTGTATTCAGCGACGATCTCTTCGTAATGCCTTTGGAAATCGGTCCGCAAGGGGTTTTGCCGGAGTAGTCGCTGAAGACGTTGTTCGATGGCGGTTTTCAGATTCTGTACGGTGGTGCGCTTGGCTGGACTGCGTTCAAATTCCCGGCGCAGCCGGTCAAAATCGATCTTGCTGATATCATATACGCCGCCTGCACTTTCATCAGGCGTCTCCCTGACCTCAATCGCCTCATCAACGACCTGATGCAGCTGACGGATGATATTGGTAATATCTGCCTGTTCGCGATCCTTTTGCAGACTTTTATAGACGATATTGACCGCGTCGAAGTCGCCACGGCAATCATTGACGCCTTCGATGGTGATGCAGGCTTTGAACTTTGAGAAGACCGCTCGGCACATGACCTCGAAGCGTTTTCTCGTCTCGTCGTTTTCATTCGCCGCCTCCTTGGCCACCAGAATCGCCGCATTCCTGGCAAAACCGGTCTGCTGAATGATTCCATCCAGAGATGCGCTTCGCTCCGTCAGGAAAGACCGAACAAAAGCAATTGCCTCGCGAAGATCGGCCAGCAGCTCTTTATCCGGTTTTGCCGGTTCAATCTCGCCGCCGTCCTCACCGCGCCCGTCATCGCCAGTTCCAGCAAAGGTTGCCAGCGCCTTACGAAGGTTCTTCAGGATGCCACAGTAATCGACAATCATGCCGTTGTTCTTGCCCTCATTGACCCGGTTGGCCCGGGCAATAGACTGCATCAAGGTATGAGCCTTGAGCGGCTTGTCCAGATACAGGGTGGAGAGGCTGGGAACATCAAAACCGGTCAGCCACATAGCGCAAACGATGGCAACGCGAAACGGGTGTTCCTCAGCCTTGAAAGCATCGTCCAGTGGCATCCGCTGCATATTCTGGAACTGAGGCTGTTTACGCATTTCCTCAGGCAGGGCGATGCCCTCCTTGATCAGACGGCGGTGCGGGGTGATGTCCAGATCCCATTTACGGAACTTCTCGACCTCGCCCTGTTCTTCGCTGATCACCACCGCCATTTGCGTCTGCCGCATCCACTCGATCTGGCGTCGCTGGTACTGGTCGTCTTGCTCATCTGTTGTCGTGAGCAATCGTGCTTCCAACTCGCAGATTTTCTCCTTCCAATAGAACTCCATCAGCCTGTGCATGCGGACGCAGGTGATCTTGTCGATGCAGACCAACATTGCCTTACCGGTTTCCCAGCCCAAAGAATAGTGCTGCACAAAATCGCGGGCCACCTGGTCAAGACGTTTACCGGCCGTGATGATGTGGTAGTCGCGCCCCATCTCCTGCTCCAGGCGCTGCTCCACATCGATATTGCCCGTCTCCAGTTCCTCCAGTTTTTTGGCGATCCGCTCGTTCAGATCGCCGACCGCCACGCCGAGCTTGTCGCCACGCGCGTCGTAATAGAGCGGCACCGTGGCCTTGTCCTCTACGGCCCGCTGGAAATCGTAGGTGGAGACGTAATCCCCGAACACCCTCCGGGTGATCTCGTCATCCTTGAACAGTGGTGTGCCGGTAAAACCGATATAGCTGGCATTGGGCAGGGCATTACGCATATTAAGCGCCAACGTGCCGTACTGAGTGCGGTGGGCCTCGTCAGTGATGACGATGAGATCGTCACGCCGGGTGTAGGCCTCGCCTTCGCTAACTGTCTGGTTGAATTTCTGGATCAGTGAGAAGACATGCGACTTGTGCTGGGCCAGTAACTGGGCGAGATGCTCGCCGCTTGCTGCCCGGCATGGATCCCGGTCGTTATCCACCACGCCGCACCCGGCGAAGGTCTTATAGATCTGCGTATCCAGATCATCACGGTCAGTCATGATCAGAAAGGTGAAATTCCCTCCCAGCTTACGATGCACCTTCCGGGTGAAGAGCACCATCGAATAGCTTTTGCCCGACCCTTGTGTATGCCAGAAGACCCCCAGCTTGCCGCCTCGAAACTTGCGGTCGCGGACCGCCTCGATGGCTCGGTTGACGCCCAGGAACTGGTGATTGCGAGCCAGGATTTTTCGAGGGTTCCCGGCCGAGTCGTCAAAAATAATAAAATTCTCCACCAGATCCAGAAAATTGTGTTTTACGCACACCCCTTTGAACAGCGTCTCCATAGCGACAACACCCGGCTGATTCTCGGCCAGACGTTTCCACTCGTGAAAATGCTCGAACCGGCTGGTGACAGAGCCGAGTTTGGCATCCACACCATTGGCCAGGATGACCAGTGCGTTGTGATGAAACAGATGCGGGACAGTATCCTTGTAATCCAGAAAGTTCTGTTCATAGGCCGCACGGATCTCCTTGCTGATGTTCTTCAACTCCATGAACAGCAGCGGCAGGCCGTTGACGAAGCCGACAATATCCGCCCGGCGGCGATACAGATCGCCACGTACCCACAGCTCACGCACACAGAGGAAATGGTTGCTCTCGGGAAC
>CAZMFD010000095.1:0-6613 GCA_964565445.1 uncultured Geobacteraceae bacterium | reverse complement strand
ACGCCTCTGAGGGTAGACCGGAAAGCCCCGCAAGAAATTGCGGGGCTTTTCTTTTATCCTTTTTTATTTATCCTTTTTTATTTTTATCCATTGCTTAATGTGCCCGTGCTACCCCTTTACGCGGACATATATCAACTATTGCGCAGCGACTGCAGTGAGGAACAGGGGCTTTGCAACAGGCGCGGCCATGCCAGATCAATGTATGTGCGCACTGGGTCCATTCAGCTGGCGGTAACAGACGACACAGATCCTTTTCGATCTGATCGGGACTTTCCGAGCCGGTCCAACCAAAACGGCGCGCCAATCGTTTAACATGGGTATCGACCACCATGCCTGGTACGTTAAAAGCATTGCCCAGCACAACATTAGCGGTTTTGCGCCCAACCCCATCCAGAGCTACCAACTCTTCCAGGGTTTGCGGCACCTCTCCGCGATGCCTTTCGAGCACTTGCGCCGCGCAACTGATGAGGTTTTTGGCCTTGTTACGAAAAAACCCGGTAGAACGAATCAGCGCCTCAACTTCTTCCTGCGACGCCGCTGCCAGACCAGCCGGACCGGGATAGACTCTGAATAGTTCAACGGTCACCAGATTTACCCGCACATCAGTACACTGGGCCGAGAGGATGGTAGCGACCAGAAGCTCCCAGGCTGAAGAATAGTTCAGCGCACAATGGGCATCGGGGTAAATCAACTCAAGGGATTTAAGCAGTTTCAACGCTTTTTCACGGCTTTTCATACCCTGTCATTTTCGCCCAAAACAACTTTTCCACATTTCATCAACTTATCCACAGACGGGCTTGGGGTGTTTGGGATTAAGGGAGACCTGATCTTTAATACGGAGGGTTTTACGGGTGTCATGTGTTTCCACCTCCACAACCAGAGGAAGCTGAATTAGCGTCCTTTTTGCTTCTTTACTGGTAACAATGTGACCGCTAACAGCAGTAACAGGACCTTGAAAATAGATGCGTTCCCGCCCCCAGAGGGGGAACATTGCCGGGTAATTTGCTCGCCATAGCGGATGTTTTGCCCGCTCAAGCTGTGGATTAAAAGCCACTTGTCCACAACCCCACAGGGGCAGACCGAAGTCGCCGCCAATAATTGTCGCACAGGGAAAACTACGGCTACCCAACAATTCATCACCAAGAAGCCTGGGAACCTGTTTGAGCCGTTGGCCTGGATGCCAACTCAGGGTCAGATTAAGCAGATGGACACGCTCGGAGGCTGAATCAAGGTCGGCCCTGACACAGATATCGTCATGACCGAGAGGGATGGTTTGCAGGTTGTGCAGGGGATAACGTGATAAGAACGCACAACTTCCTTCGCTGTCCGATCCATAAGCCGTCAACCCGACCCGCTCGGCCAGTCGCTGCAGGGATGTTTCGCCCACCGGCGAGCCCACGCGCTGAAGCAACACCAGGTCAACCCCCTGTTGGCGGATAATCTGACCACAGAGTTCTGCACACAACTCACCGGAACGACTGCGCTCATGGTTTAAATCGTAGCTCATGACCCGGAATCGTGCCATTTATCCACCTTTCTCAGGGTCACCGGTCATCAGTCGGGCGTGTTCAAAAAAGACTAGCCGGCTACGCTACAATGTATCAATTCGGCGAATACTTTCAATGACTATCTGCTCTTCGGGATAGTCTTGAAAGAGGTTGTTGCGCCTGTATGTCCTTTGCTTGGCGATGGTCTCAACGACATCCATCCCCCCGATAACCTGGCCAAAAACCGCATAGCCAAAAGTGTTAGGGGATTTGCCCCGGTGATTAAGGAAGTCATTATCGGTCAGGTTGATAAAAAACTGGCTGGTAGCACTATCGACCTGGTTGGTACGTGCCATCGCCAGACTTCCGGGACGATTTTTCAGTCCGTTATCCGCTTCGTTAACAATCGGCCCTGTCGTTTCTTTTCGGCGATCGTGCTTATCAAAGCCACCACCCTGAATCATAAAGCCTCTGATAACACGATGAAAAATCGTTCCGTCGTAAAATCCTCGATCAACATAACCGAGAAAGTTTTCTACCGTTTCAGGGGCTTTTTCCGGGTAAAGTTCAATCTGAATCGTTCCATGGCTGGTTTTCATTTCCACCAGGGTAGCAGCAAACAGGCTACCCGTTGCAAGCCCCATCAGTAGCATGAATGTTATCAAAGTCCTCATGGTTGCTCCTTTGTCAGCAACGAATATCAGCTTAAATCTTTTCCGCCTTCAGATCGCGCAGCATCAGATCATTAACTGCCTGACGCGGGTCTTTGTTCTGGTAAAGAAGGTGATAGGTTTGTTCGATAATAGGGACATCAACCCCCAGCTTTTGTGCCAACTGATAGGCCGACAGGGTGGTTTTAACCCCCTCTGCGACCATGTTCATGCCTGCCAGGATTTCCTCAAGAGAACGCCCTTTGCCGAGTTCCATACCAACGCTGCGATTGCGCGACAAATCGCCGGTACAGGTCAGCACCAGATCCCCCATGCCAGCCAGGCCGGCAAAAGTTTCCCGATCGGCACCGAGTTTGACCCCCATCCGCGTCATCTCTGCCAGGCCGCGGGTGATCAGTGCGGCGCGGGTATTATAACCAAAGCCTAAACCATCGGCGACCCCGGCTGCCAAGGCAATAACGTTTTTCATCGCGCCGCCTAACTCAACCCCGATTATATCATCATGGGTATAGACCCGAAATACCGGCGTACTGAAGAGCTGTTGCACGGCCTTCGCAATCGCAGGTTCGTAGCCGGCGGCAACCACCGCAGTCGGCATGTGCTGACTGACTTCACGGGCAAAAGAAGGCCCGGAGAGAAAAACCACGCGGCGCTTCAATTCGGTAGGAAGTTCATTGTCAAAAACCTGGGAGAGCAACTGCAAGCTGTCGTTTTCTATCCCCTTCGATGCGGACACAATCACCGCATCCGCTCTTAGGGCTGGTAGCGACTGGCGCAGGACCTGGCGCGTCACCTGTGACGGAGTGACATAAATAACAAAAGCAGCATCCTTTACCGCTTCACCAAGATCATCCGTTATCTGCAGGTTTTGCGACAGGGAAATACCGGGAAGGTAGAGATCATTTATGCTGGTTTGTCGCAGCCGCTGCGCCAGGTCTTCTTCAAAGCACCAGAGGGTAACGGCTAGATCCTTTTCCGCCAGCAAATTGGCAAGGGTCGTTCCCCAACTTCCAGCACCAATGACCGCTATCCTGGTATTCATTCCGACCCCTCGTTTCTGTTGTGGATACGCTTGGTTAAATGATCGATTTTCTGTTCCAGCAGCAGTGGCCGTGGATAATCCTGCAGGCTGCGGTAGGCTTCCAGAGCCAACTCCAATTCCCCCCTCTCTTCCAACAGGGCGGCCATATTAAAGCGTGCCCGACCAGCATAGCTACTACCTGGAAACTCATCGACCAAGCGCTGCCAATCCTGATTAGCTTCTTCAGGACGCTTTTCAAGTATCAAAATTGTTGCTTTGCGATGAAGGGCCTCCGGGATCAAAGGACTATCCGGATATGTGGACAGCAGATTCTCCAGCTCTATCCGCGCTTGTGAATAATTTTGCAGGCGAAAGTAGCTGTCTGCAATCTCGTACAGATAGTGATCAGGTTGACCTTGTTTACTGTCAAGCAGGCGCTGGTAATAGCCAATCGCCTGCATATCATCCCCCAGATCAATTTTCACAATCCGTGCGGCAGCCTCACGAGCCTGCTGAATATGGCTGTTGTCTGAGTAATCACGCTCCAACTGGAGGTATGTAAGCAGCGCCTGCTGTGGATCATGCAGATCGAAGTGCCAAAGTCGCGCCAGACGATAAAGCGCCTCAGATGCAGCAACATCATGTGGATATTGAGCAATAACCTCTTGATACTTATCCAGAGCTTCTGAAGCTCGTCCCAGGCTCTCGAGCTTTATCCCTCGGGTTAATAACCGTTGTGGCTCAGCTGCGTGATAATCTTGCCACCTGGGGTAACCAAAAACTGCCGTCAGCAGCAAAACCAGAAGGATGATTCCATATTTCAGCAGGCTATTCCTGCTCTTCGTCTCCCGGTGTGGATTCTGGTTCTGTTTCAAGTCCTGCTTCAATTGTTTCTTTAATCTCTCCAGACTCATCGATTGAATCCTTTTCCGCCAGCATGGCTACAGAAACAATGAATTCATCTGCTTCAAGAACCATCATCCGCACTCCCTGGGTATTGCGTCCGATAGCGCGAATATTACGAACCCTGGTGCGCAGCATTTTACCACGATTGGTGATGAACATCAGGTCGGAATCTTCGTCCACCATCCTGATGGCGACAACCCGGCCATTGCGCTGACTGGTTTTGATAGTAATAATCCCTTTGCCGCCGCGACTTTGAACGCGATATTCAGCGATGTCGGTACGTTTTCCGTAGCCATTCTCGGTAATCGTAACCAGTGCCATAGCGGTACTGTCGGTGACTGACTGTAGGCCGACAACTTCATCATCCGGATCCAGGGTTATACCGCGCACCCCGCGGGCTGTCCGGCCCATCGAACGGATATTGGTTTCCGGGAAGCGAATGGATTTGCCGTTGCTGCTGGCCAGAATAAGATCACGATTGCCGTCAGTCAGGCGAGCTTCGATCAGGCTATCGCCCTCATCAATGGTCAACGCAATAATACCACCGCTGCGCGGATGGGAATAAGCCATTAAATCAGTTTTTTTAATAATTCCTCGGGCCGTAGCTGTAACAATGTAGCGCCCTTCCTCGAACTTTTTCACCGGCAGAATGGTCGTAACCTTTTCATCCGCAGCCAGTTCCAGGAGGTTAACAATCGCTTTGCCGCGTGAGGCCATACCCCCTTGGGGAACTTCATGAACTTTCAGCCAATACAACTTGCCGAGGTTGGTAAAAATCAGAATATAGGAATGGGTTGAAGCGATGAAGAGATTCTCGACAAAATCTTCATCCTTGGTGCGCATGCCACTGCGCCCCTTGCCGCCGCGGCGCTGCGCCCGGTACAGGGAGACCGCATTGCGCTTGATATAGCCACTGTGGGTCACGGTTACCACCATATCTTCTTCAACGATCATATCTTCCAGAGTCAGATCAGCGGTACGATCGATAATTTCGGTGCGTCTGGCGTTGGCAAATCTTTCTCTAACGTCAATCAGCTCCTGCTTGATGATAGCAAGAATTTCAACCTCACTGGCAAGAATCTCTTTAAGCCGCTCAATCTGCGCCAGAACCTGTGTCAACTCTTCAAGAATCTTATCTCTTTCAAGACCGGTTAAACGATGCAGGCGCATGTCCAGAATAGCTTGTGCCTGGATCTCAGTAAAAGCAAAACGCTCCATCAATCGGGCTTTGGCTTCCGGTGAGTTGGCACTGCTTTTGATGAGATCTATTACTTCATCAAGATGGTCAAGAGCGATTTTCAAACCCTGCAGAATGTGCGCTCGCGCTTCGGCTTTTTTCAGTTCGAAGATACACCGGCGGGTAACAATTTCACGGCGATGGTCGATAAAATTATCAAGGACCTCCCGTAATGTCAGAATCTTGGGTTGCCCTTTGACGATAGCCAGCATAATGATGCCGAAAGAGGTCTGCATCGTTGTCATTTTGTAAAGCTGGTTAATGATGACACCAGCGACCATATCCTTTTTAAGCTCAATGACAATCCGCATGCCATCCCGGTCCGATTCATCACGGAGATCGGAAATGCCTTCAATTTTCTTGTTTTTTACCAACTCAGCGATTTTTTCAATCAGCCGAGCCTTATTGACCTGATAAGGAATTTCTGTCACGACAATGGCTTCGCGCGCGCTGCGGCGATCAACCTCTACCATCGCCCGCGAGCGGATCTGAACAATGCCGCGGCCGGTTTTATACGCCTCGCGGATGCCCTCCTTGCCGTTGATAAACCCAGCTGTAGGGAAATCCGGACCATGAATGATATCCATCAACTCTTCAATACCAAGACGCGGATCTTCTATGATCGCAATCAGACCATCGATCACCTCTCCTAGATTGTGCGGTGGAATTTTTGTTGCCATCCCGACCGCTATTCCTTCTGAACCATTGACCAGTAAGTTGGGATATTTACAGGGCAACACCAGCGGTTCTTCGAGGGATTCATCGTAGTTGGGGCCAAAATCAACGGTCTCCTTGTCGATATCAGCCAGCAACTCCTGGGCCATTCTGGCCATACGAATTTCGGTATAACGCATCGCGGCTGCTGAATCACCATCGACCGAGCCAAAATTCCCCTGACCATCCACCAGAGGATGTCGCATGGAAAATTGCTGGGCCATTCTGACAATAGAATCATAGACGGCACTATCACCATGAGGGTGATATTTACCGATGACGTCGCCAACGACCCGTGCCGATTTTTTGTAGGGTTTATTGTAATCATTACCAAGATCGTGCATGGCAAAAAGAATCCGGCGATGGACCGGTTTCAGCCCATCACGAACATCCGGCAAGGCCCGACCGACAATGACGCTCATGGCATAGTCCATGTAAGACTTACGCATCTCGTCGACAATATTTACCGACACCTTATTTTGTTCCGAAATCATCTATTCCTCCGAACTTCCAGTGGAAGTTTTTTTCTATGGTTATCAAACGTCGAGATTAACAACGTTAAGAGCATTCATTTCAA
>CAZMFD010000094.1:2169-6616 GCA_964565445.1 uncultured Geobacteraceae bacterium | reverse complement strand
GGTGAGATGCCAGCGTTGTTGCAGGTAAAAATACTCCGCTTTTTGCAGGAAAAAGTGATTCAGCGGGTTGGTGGGCGTGAAGATATCGCTCTTGATACCAGGATTATTGCGGCAACCAACACCGACATCGCCCAGGCCATCAGTCAGGGTCATTTTCGTGAAGATCTGTATTACCGCATTGGCGTTATTAGCATCAGTTTGCCGCCGCTGCGTGAACGGGGTGATGATATCGAATTGCTGGCTAATTATTTTTTGCGGCGTTTTGGGCAGGAATATGGCAAAAAAGTTCGTGGTTTCAGTGTGGCTGCACGCAATGGTCTGCTTACCTATGATTGGCCGGGAAATGTGCGTGAGTTGGAAAACAAAATCAAGCGCGCCATTATTATGGCTGAGCATCCGATGATTGCTGCTGCGGATCTGGGATTTGAAAGTGATGAAGCCGTTGATGCCTCACATGATGACTCTAATCAGGATGAAGGGGGGTTGCTGCAAGAACAACTCCTTCCTGTGCGCGGTATGACCCTGAAAGAGGCGCGCCTGCAGATTGAGAAAACTCTCCTGGTTCAGGCACTGGAAAATTCTGCCGGCAATATTCAACAAGCCGCCGAACAGTTGGCGGTAACTCGCCCGACGCTCTATGATCTGCTCAAAAAGCACAATCTCTATAATATGTCCGGGCAAGTATGAGTTTAGCCTCTACTGGGTAGTGAAGCTGTATGTTTCACTATGATAGACGGTTCCCGGTTCTGTAGTACTATGGGCGTCAACTTTCCAGTAATAGGTTGTTCCTGACTGCAGGTCATCAGTCTGGTAACTTGTGCTATCGTAAGTATTGACGCTCATAAGAGACGCCGAAGATTGATCTGTTCCATCAACCGACGAACCAGATCCGCCGCCTCCGCCGCAAGCAACAAGGGCTAAAATAATAACTCCTGCGATAGCTGTTCTGGGTAAAAAGATAGCACGACGTCCCATCCAGGCGGTTGTCATGAGCATCGTCAGCACCAGCAATAGAACCATGAAAGCCAACTGGTTATTAATTTCAATTGGCCCGTTTGGATAAGGAGGGTTGCTGATGCTGTGTGGAGCAACGCCGGCATTAAGGACCATATGCTTGTCGGTACTGTAATAAAGGGTATAGTTCAGGTAGTGTTCCGCAGGCCCGGCTGCCCACTGGAAGGTGACATCCCAGGGGACCACAATGCTTTCCTTTTGCGGGCTGAGCAGGGGAGGCATCCAGGCCGTACTGACGATATTGGAAAAAGTGCTTTCGTTATAATTTGAATCGTAGGCGGTCACGGAAAAATAATAAACAACCGTCTCTTGCAGGCCGCTGACCGATGCCATGAGAGAATTCTCGACATCGATGGGGGAACTCCCTTGATCCGCTTCGGTTCCGCTCAGTGGGAGTTGGGGCGATCCTTGTTGGTAATAGACTTTGTAACCGATAACATCCGGACTGGGACTAGGTTCCCAGTAGAGTGTTATTTCGCGACCAAAAGCCGGCAGGGTCAAATTGACAAGAATTAAAGCTATCATTGTAACTATTTGAAAATATTTCATCTTTTCATTTCCTCACTTTTAATTTTTTGCATCATAGCAAAAGTGAAAAATAAAATTAAGCCCCTAATTTCAAGCGAAAGCACAGATCATCATGAATATCAATCTTTCCCATATCCTGAAACAATGTCATCTGTTTGCCGGAACCTCAGAGGAAGACCGGCAAATGCTCTTGTCGCTCAGCAAAAGTCGGGATTACAATCGTGGTGAACTGCTTTTTGAAGAGGGACAGGTCGCTGATGGTTTTTATGTGGTGGTCAGTGGCAAAGTGAAAGTTTTCAAGCTTTCAGCGGATGGTCGCGAAAGAATTCTTCATGTGATTCACCCGGGTAGTAGTTTTGCCGATGCTGCGATATTTGATGATGGTGCGTTTCCGGCTTTTGCCATGTGTATTGATCAATCTTCCCTGTTATTTTTTCCAAAAGATCAATTTTTAACACTGCTCCATCGACAACCGCAATTAGCGATCAACATGATTGCCGGCTTATCCCGTTTTTTACGAAACTTTGCTATCCAGATTGAGGATCTCACCTTTCGTGATGTTCCAGCGCGCCTGGCGCGTTTTTTAATCAGTGAATATGACAAAGACAGCCGACAAGTCAAACTGGCAGTCTCCAAAGCACAACTGGCTTCCAATCTGGGGACTACCAGTGAAACCCTGTCACGTACTCTACGTAAACTAGCCGATGAAGAGTTGATCGCTGTTCAGGGACGCACCATCAATTTGATTGATTTGAATCGATTGCACGATTTAATTGATGCCGAGCGTTATTAGTAGCAAGTTAAGTTGCTGTTCAGCATCGGGTCGGGGAGGGCGCTGAATAATTACCAGGTTAATACTGATGGGCTTGCAAGGTTGTTTTTGGATTATATCAATTTCAACTATTCTTGATGAAAAAACCCGTTTTTAAGCATTTTTTTCCCTACCAGATCGGCTCCAGAAATCGTTTAACTGACGATTAGCATGTAACATGCAGTAATAATTCATTTTCATGTTGAGACTTGCGCAATACCCTGCTATTGTTACGCAGTGTTGCTTTCTGTTAATTAGTGCCTAAACTGAAGCGGCGGTTGTGCAACATACCGTTTCCAGGTCACAAGTTAGTTGAGTTAAGGTTTTACTTCATCATTAAGAAGTTAGGTTGAGGGCAGTTGCTATCGGGTAAAGGAGAAGGTCTCATGCATATTCTTGTCGTAGAAGATGAACAAAAGGTCGCAGGTTTTATCCAGCGCGGGTTGGAAGAAGAGGGCTACAAGGTCGATTTGGCATTTGACGGCGATTCCGGAATTGAAAAGGGCTTGTCCGGCACCTATGATCTGATTCTGATGGATATCATGCTGCCCAAAAAAGATGGTATTGCCGTTATTCGCGAACTGCGGGAAAAGGATATCAAGACCCCGGTACTATGTTTAACAGCGCGCGATTCTGTTGAGGATAAAGTGGTTGGCCTTGATATTGGCGCAGACGACTATCTGGCCAAACCCTTTGCTTTTGCCGAACTGGTGGCGCGCTGTCGTGCCTTGATCCGCCGCGGAACCTCAGACCGTGGTGCGGAAATCCACTTCGCTGATCTGCGCCTTGATCCCGTGACTCATAAAGTCTGGCGTTCCGGCAAGGAGATTGAGCTCACCTCCAAAGAATATGCCTTGATGGAATACTTCATGCGTAATCCTAACAAGGTGCTGACCCGGACCATGATCGCTGAAAATGTCTGGGATTACTCATTTGACTCATTCACTAATATTATTGATGTTTACGTTAATTACCTGCGTAACAAAGTTGATCGCGATTATGATAAAAAGCTGATCCATACGGTGCGGGGTTCCGGTTATGTGTTGAAAGATTCGTAGTCTCTTTACCAAACAGATTCACCCTGCTTAAAAGGCCTGGTTATTTTTATGATCAGGCCTTTTCTTTATCAATTTTCTATCTCATGATCAGGATAGCTTATGACAGCTGATTTTTATTTTGCCCTGACGATCACTGCGCCTATTTTCTCAATTTTAGGCCTGGGTATCATTTTCAAGCGGATTGGCCTGATCACCGAGGACTTTGCCAAGGTCGGAGCGGATCTGGTTTTTAAGGTTACTCTCCCTTGCCTGTTGTTTGTTAAGCTGGTTGAAACCGACTTTCGCCACAATCTTCCGATTATCCTGATTGTCTATGCGGTGCTGGCAACAATCGGGGTTTTTGTTTTCCTTGATCGTTTGATGACAGGGTGGATTGCGACACCGAGTGATCGTGGTGTATTTGTGCAGGGGGCTTTTCGCGGCAACATGGGCATTATTGGTCTGGCGTTTTGCCTGAGTGCCTTTGGTGATGGGGTGGTTGCGGTTGCTTCAATGTATCTGGCGGTTTTGACGACCCTGTTCAATGTGTTATCAGTGATGACCCTGACACGCCACCAAAGCGGCAATGTCAATGCATCTGGTAAATGGCGGGTGTTGCTGCAAATCGGTAAAAATCCTTTGATCATCGCTATTGTTATCGGGGTCCTCGTGTCATTAAGCCGGATTCCGGTTCCTGCTTTGTTACTGACGACCGGTGAATATTTTGCGCGGATGACGCTGCCATTAGCTCTGTTATGTGCCGGTGCGTCTATCCGCCTGCTTGAATTTAAGGGCGATCGTGCGCTCTACTGGGCGTCGGCAGGCAAGTTATTATTTGTGCCGTTGGTGATTACTGCCGGTGGAGCAGTGATCGGTTTACGTGGCCAGGAATTGGGCGTGCTCTACCTGATGAGCGCATCACCAACCGCAGCGGCAAGTTACCCCATGGCGCTGTCTCTAGGCGGCAATCATCATCTGGCTGCTGCGATTATCGCTATGACATCTTTAGGATCGGTGTTTTTTATAACGGCGGGGGTTTTTGTGCTGCGGTCGCTGG
>CAZMFD010000094.1:0-2069 GCA_964565445.1 uncultured Geobacteraceae bacterium | reverse complement strand
AGGCTGGCGCCTCCAACCAGGGCGCCGTCAATATCGGTCTGGGCCATCAGGCCATCAACATTGTTCGGCTTGACACTGCCACCATAAAGAATACGGGTCGCTTCCGCGATATCTTGATCAAATAGCCCCTGCAGTAAACCGCGGATAAAGGCGTGGGCTTCCTGTGCCTGTTCGTTGCTGGCGGTGACTCCGGTACCAATGGCCCACACCGGCTCGTAGGCGATAACAACCCTGCTCATCTGATCAGCCGTTATTCCCGCCAATCCTTCTTTGATCTGGGTTGTGAGGATATCCAGCATCTGGTGGCTTTCACGTTCCTGCAGGGTTTCGCCAATGCAGAGGATGGCACCAAGGCCGGCGTTGAGCGTGGCACTGACTTTCTGATTGACGAACTGATTGGTTTCGTTCAGTAACTGGCGGCGCTCCGAATGGCCACTGATGATATAGTGACAGCCGGCATCTTTGAGCAGGGCCGGGGATACCTCACCGGTAAAAGCACCGGTTTCTGCCGGGTAACAGTTTTGAGCCGCCAGCTGGATAGGGGAATTGGTGATTTTTTCGGCAACACTGGCCAGGGAAGTAAAGACCGGGGCAATAACAATGTCACGATCTTCGACGCTGGACAGTTGTTGAACCAGGTCTGCAGCTAACTGACAAGATTCTTCTAGAGTTTTATGAAGTTTCCAGTTGCCGGCAATCATCGGTTTACGCATGGTGTGTCTCTCCTTACTTATTTTGGATCTGTTCAGCACCGGATCGGGGATCCTATGTCAAGGGACGCTGTTCGTCATCCCTGACCGCTTTTTGTCGCCGTCCATGGCGACAAAAACCCTTGCCACAGGATCCCCGACCCTGCGCAAGGACAGTTCTGAATAGTTACTTTATTTTTTATCTGAAAGAGCAACAACCCCCGGCAACGCTTTGCCCTCGAGAAATTCCAGGGAAGCACCGCCGCCGGTGGAAATGTGGGTCATCTTGTCCTGCAGTTTGGCTTTGTTGACCGCCGCAACTGAGTCGCCACCACCAATGATTGACAGGCAATCGCTGGCTGCCAGTGCTTCAGCAACCGCAAAGGTGCCCTTGGCAAAAGCATCGAATTCAAAGACCCCCATCGGCCCGTTCCATAGTACGGTTTTGGCTGAAACAATCTGTTGCTGATAGGTCGCAATAGTTTGTGGCCCAATATCCAGTCCCATGCCGGTCGCCGGAAACTGATCATTGCTGACCACGGTATAGGGGCTGTCGGCAGCAAAGGTTTCAGCGGCTAGATGGTCGGTAGGCAAGAATATCTTGACGTTTTTCTGTTCGGCCTTTGCCAGCAGGTCAAGAGCCATATCAAGACGATCCTCTTCCACTAACGAGGAGCCGATGGCGATGCCTTGCGCCTTGAGGAACGTGTAGGCCATGCCGCCACCGATCAGGATGGCGTCAACCTTTTCCAGCAGTTTTTCGATGACCGTAATCTTGTCACTGACCTTGGCACCACCGAGGATTGCAACAAAGGGGTGCTGCGGATTATCGAGGGCACCACCAAGGTACTGTAATTCATTCTGCATCAGTAAGCCGGCGACTGCCGGTTTGAGAATGCGGGCGACCCCTTCGGTTGAAGCATGGGCGCGATGGGCAGTACCAAAAGCGTCGTTAACATAAACTTCAGCCAGGGCCGCCAGTTGTGCAGCAAAGTCCGGATCATTGTCGGTTTCACCGGCATGGAAGCGGACATTTTCTAGAAGCATAACCTGACCGTCTTCGAGTTTTTCTGCCAGGGCTGTTGTTTCAGAACCAATGCAGTCAGGTGCCATCAGCACGTGTTGATCGATCAGCGAACCTAAATAGGTGGCTACCGGGTTCAGACTTGATGCCGGATCAGGTTTGCCTTTCGGGCGTCCCAGATGTGAAACAAGAATCAGCTTGGCGCCGTTTTCAATAAGATAGTGGATGGTCGGCAGAGCGGAGCGGATGCGTGTGTCGTCAGTAATGGTACCCTGTTTGTCGATGGGTACATTAAAATCAACGCGACAGAAAACCCGCTTACCGGTTACGTCGATGTCTTTGATGGTCTGTTTGTT
>CAZMFD010000093.1:0-6658 GCA_964565445.1 uncultured Geobacteraceae bacterium | reverse complement strand
AAAAGAAAAGCCCCGCAATTTCTTGCGGGGCTTTCCGGTCTACCCTCAGAGGCGTTCACAACTACAATGATTGCTGTAGAAAACAGTTAAAAACAGATATAAACTTTTTAAACTTTTACGACGTTAGCTGATTGTGGACCTTTTTCTCCCTGGATAACGTCAAAGCTGACACGATCTCCCTCAGCCAGGGACTTGAAACCCTCCGACTGGATAGCAGAAAAATGGACGAAGACATCAGGACCGTTGTCCTGCTCGATAAAACCAAAACCTTTAGAATCGTTGAACCATTTTACAGTACCTTCTGCCATGCTTTTACTCCTTATACATTTTGTCGAGGGTAACCGATTACTACAAATTGCTTCTAGCACAAGAAACAATGAAAAACAATGTTATTTTAAAACGAAAGCTTGTTTATGCGACGATTTTTTATGTGAGAGTAGCGGCAGCAGCAAAAAAACAATCAGGTTAGAAAAGTTTTAGCTAAATGTTGTGGAGCGTTGTTGGCAATTCAAGGAAACACAGGGTAGACTGAAAATATCACATCACATAACAACACAAGGAGGTCGCCGATGCTCGGCAATTCATTTGCAAGTGAAACAAATCTGACCGTCAACGGTGTCGACTATCGCTATCACAGCTTGAAAGCTGCATCAGCTTCGGGACTGGGCGATCTTGACCGTCTGCCCTTTACCATCAAGATCCTGCTTGAAAATCTGCTGCGTAAAGAAGATGGTCAACTGGTCAAGCGCCAGGACATCGAAGCCGTCGCCAAGTGGGGAACAGAGACAACCCAAGTTGGCGAGATTGCATTCAGCCCGGCGCGCGTGCTGATGCAGGATTTTACTGGTGTCCCGGCGATTGTCGATCTGGCGGCGATGCGAGATGCGGTTGCCGAGCTGGGCGGGAAACCGGCTGATATCAACCCGCAGATTCCCGTTGATCTGGTGATTGACCATTCCGTTATGGTCGATCACTTCGGTCATGCCGATGCCTATAAAGCGAATGTCGAGCGTGAAATGGAACGCAACTTTGAGCGCTATGCGTTTTTACGCTGGGGGCAGAAGGCGTTCAATAATTTTCGCGTGGTGCCACCAGGTACCGGAATCTGCCATCAGGTTAACCTTGAGTATCTGGCGCAGGGTGTGTGGAGCGAAAAAAGTGACAGTGAAACCTGGGTTTATCCCGATACCCTGGTGGGAACCGACAGTCATACGACGATGATTAATGGGCTGGGTGTGCTGGGTTGGGGGGTCGGCGGTATTGAAGCTGAAGCGGCGATGCTGGGCCAGCCCATCTCCATGTTGATTCCTGAGGTAGTCGGGTTCCGTCTGAGCGGCAGCCTTCCTGAGGGGGTCACCGCCACAGATCTGGTCCTCACGGTAACCCAGATGTTACGCCAGCACGGCGTGGTAGGTAAGTTTGTGGAGTTCTTTGGCGTCGGTCTGTCACAATTGCCGTTGGCCGACCGGGCCACTATTGGCAATATGGCGCCGGAATATGGTGCGACCTGCGGCTTTTTTCCGATCGACCAGCTTACCCTCGATTATCTGGCCCTGACCGGGCGCAGTCAGCAGACCATCGACCTGGTTGCAGCCTATTGCAAAGAGCAGGGGTTGTGGCGCAATGATGATCTGGCTGACCCCCAGTACAATGTCGTGCTGGAACTTGACTTGAGCAGTGTCAGACCCAGTCTGGCCGGTCCTAAGCGTCCACAGGATCGCGTCCTGCTTGATCAGATGCGTAATGCGACAGAAGCGGTAATGCCTGAAGATAATCGGGATCAGGCTGTACCCATTCCTGACAGTAGTGATCAGTTGCATCATGGTGACGTGGTAATTGCAGCGATTACCTCCTGCACCAACACTTCCAATCCGGCAGTGATGATGGCCGCCGGCCTGGTGGCTAAAAAAGCCGTTGAAAAGGGACTTAAAAGCAAATCCTGGGTTAAAACTTCTCTGGCTCCCGGCTCCAAGGTAGTTACCAGCTACCTGGCCAAAGCCGGGCTGCAGGACTATCTTGATCAGTTAGGCTTTAACGTCGTCGGTTATGGCTGTACCACTTGTATTGGTAATTCCGGGCCCTTGAGTGGGCCGATCGCTGAGGCGATTGATAGCGGTGATTTGACCGTTTGTTCGGTGTTGTCCGGCAACCGTAACTTTGAGGGACGAATTCACGCCCAGACTAAGGCGAATTGGCTGGCATCACCCCCTTTGGTGGTTGCCTTTGCCCTGGCCGGAACGACCCGCATTGATCTGGCCACTGAGCCGATCGGTAGCGATGCCGACGGGCAACCGGTCTATCTTAAGGATATCTGGCCGAGCAACGCCGAGGTTGCCGAGATGGTGGCCCTGGTCAATGCCCAGATGTTCCTTAAGGAGTATGCCGAGGTCTTTGATGGTGATGAAAGTTGGCAGAACCTGCCAGTCCCGGAAGGTTTGACCTATGCCTGGGATAAGGATTCAACCTATATCCGCCGCCCGACCTTCTTTGATTCTCTGGAGGTTGCATCCGGATATTCCGGGGTGAAAGAGGCTAGACTGCTCGCTCTGCTTGGCGACACCATCACCACTGATCACATTTCCCCGGCCGGCTCCATCAAGGCGACCAGTCCGGCCGGCGTCTATCTGCGTGAGCATGGTGTCAGTGAAGAAGATTTCAATTCCTATGGTTCGCGCCGTGGTAATCCTGAGTTGATGGTGCGTGGAACCTTTGCCAATATTCGTTTACGTAATCTGATGGTTCCCGGCAGTGAAGGGGGTGTCACCAGACACTACCCTTCCGGTGATGATCTGAGTATCTACGAAGCTTCGCAGCGTTACATCGACGAATCGGCTCCGTTGATTGTGGTGGCTGGTAAGGAGTACGGCACCGGCTCCAGTCGCGATTGGGCCGCCAAAGGGACTTTGCTGCTTGGGATCAAAGCCGTATTGACCGAAAGCTACGAGCGTATTCATCGCTCCAACCTGGTCGGTATGGGGGTCTTACCGCTCCAGTTCACCGGCGAAGACAGTGCCGAGACTCTGGGGTTGGACGGCAGTGAAACCTTTAACCTGCCTGCCGGTCCGGTATTACAGGCAAAGCAGACATTGCCGGTCGAGATTGTGCGTGCAAACGGTCAGCGTCAGACCATCGAGGTGTTATGCCGGATCGACACCGATCAGGAGGTCGCTTTCTTCCAGAGTGGCGGTATTCTTAACCATGTGCTGCTGGAACTGATGAAGAAGTAGGGTATCTGTTAACAGCAGACGAAAAAGACAGCGCCGGGGGAAACAATGATTTTTCCCGGCGCTTTTTTACCAGCCAAGGATTCAATCAATCTCAATGTCAATGATGATTAACTGGTTCCCCTCAACCTGCCAGCGAATGTTGTAACGGTCGAGACGACAGCCGTAAGAATGTTGGTCCTTTTCCTGGTTGCGGTAGGCTGGACGCGGGTCGAGGGACAGGGTTTCGCGGATCAAGGTTTCCAGTTCCGGATCGTGCTGCGAAAAATCAATGAGCTTGCCTTGGGCACAATCGGTGAAATGGATATTCAGAGCGGTTTGCGGTTCGGCAGCAGCAAAGCCGCCCAAGGCATCGGGAATGCAATCGGCATAGGGGATATAGGGTTTGATGTCAATGATCGGCGTTCCGTCGATAAGATCGGCACCCTGGATCTCCAGCGTCAGCGCACCAGCCTCGCTAGCTATCTTCAGGAGCTTAACTGCCGACAGACCGATGGGGTTGGGGCGAAATGGGGAGCGTGAGGCAAAAACCCCGACCCGGCGATTTCCTCCCAACCGCGGTGGGCGCACCGTCGGGTTCCAGCCCTGATCCAGGTGCTGATGGAAAACAAACAGCAGCCAGATGTGACTGAAACCATCGAGACCACGAACAGCTTCAGCTGAACGATATTCGGGTAGAAATTCAATCTGCGCGTTGACTGATGGCGTCAGACCAGACTGGCGCGGGGTGGCGAACTTTTCCCTGAACGGTGAACGAATGACGGCAATCGGACTTAGAGACACATTTTCCATCATGAAACTTTCGCTGGTTGTAACGAGGAAAGCGGATCTTTCCTGCTACTGAGCCAGACCCCGAAAAAGACCAGGATACCGGCAATGAGTTGTGACATATTCAATTTATCGCCAAGGATAATCATCCCCATGATCACCGCGAACACCGGAATCAGATTGACATAGGCGGCGGCGCGATTAGCCGGAATTTTGCTGACCCCGAAATTATAACAACCGTAGGCCAGACAGCTGATGGCTACTCCCAGATAGATGATGGCCAGAGCCGGAACGGTGACCCAATCGGTTGGCAGCCCCGCACCCGGCAACAGTAAAAGCGGCAAAAAAAACAGACTGCCGATAAACGCCTGAAAAGCCGTCAGGAACAGCGGCGGGTAGTGACTGCTTAAGTGTTTTACCGAAATCGTATAGCCGGCAGCACACACCATCGCCAGAAACTCAAGAAAATTGCCCAGCAGGGGATTTGGTGCATTGTCACTGCTGTCCCCAGCCAGGCTCAGCCAGATAACCCCGATGATTGCCACCGCGAAGCCGATCAGGGTCTGGCGGCGGATCTCTTCTTTGAGCAGGCTCCAGGCCAGAACAGCAACCAGCAGCGGCATAATCGCCGAAACCATCCCGGCCTGGGAGGCACTGGTTAATTCGAGGGCTCTGGCCTCGAACAGAAAATACAGGCAGGGTTCACAAAAAGCCATTAACAGCAGGTATTTAATATCCTTGCGGCGGAATGTCAGGTGGCTGAAGGCCGGGATAAAGATGACGAAACACAGGGTAGCAATCAGCATGCGTCCAAAGACTACCTGCATCGGGTGATAGCCAGCGAGCGCCAGCTTCATTGCCACAAAAGAGCTGGCCCAGAGAATCATCGCCAGCAGCAGGCAGATTTGCGGTAACAATTGATTGAGTTTGCTCACGTCAGTCTCCATAAATAGATCGTGACGAAGATAATACTCGCTGGACAATCTTGCCAGAGAAAACTGCGAGAGGTGGCCAGACGATACTTTTCTGTGCGAGATTTTCTACCCGGTGGGACATAAAGTTGATAATTTTTCCAGTATGACGTATCGCGCAAAGAGATTCAGCCAACGAAAATCATCATTGGAGATCGACATGACAACCTTGAAGCACTTAAAACCTTCAACTGATAGCCGCTTACAAAATATTTCGATGCACCTGTTGACAGGTGCACAGCCGATCCATGTCGGCAGGAAGGCCTTCTTACAAATAGTCTTTCTGCTTATTTTTTATCTGATGGTGATGGGCAGTTCTGTGACCCAGGCGACGGAGATTCCATTATCTTTCGGGAGTATTGATCGAGGAATAGCCGCTGGCTGGCATGAGCAGGAATTTCGTGCTACCGATCCCACGGTTTATCAATTAACAGAAGAGGGTGGCGAATTGGCGCTCCAGGCCGAGAGTCACAATCAGGCATCGGGATTGATTTACGAAATCGATGTCGATCTGGCGAACTATCCGATCCTAGTGTGGCGCTGGAAAGTGGAGGGTATTATTCCTACCGGTAACGCCCTGACCAAGGAGGGGGATGATTACCCTGCCCGCGTCTATGTGGTATTCCCCCACTGGTTCAAGCCTAAAACCAGAAGCATCAACTACATCTGGGCCAATCGTCTGGCGCAAGGGGAGGTTGTCCCCAACCCCTTTTTTGGTAATGCCCGTATGATGGCGGTACAAAGTGGTAATGGGTTGGCTGGTACCTGGATAACTCAGTGCCGCAATGTCTATCAGGATTATCGGCAGATTTTTGGGGAGGCTCCACCGCAGGCCGGTGCCATTGCCCTGATGACCGATACCGACAATACCGGCGGCAGCGCGCGCGCCTGGTACGCTGATATCCGCCTGATCGCGGCCGACCAGGATGCTGATCCGTCCGTTTACTGCCCCTAAGCACATCATCTGACCATGCAGGCGCCCCAGAAACTATCAGAGGAAGCGCGCCCTTATTGTTTTTTTTCTGGTTTTTTTAACGCCTCAAGGTCAGGAATCAACAAAGAGCGGTAAGCCGTTTCCAACAACCCGGCACGTTTGAATCGGGAGATTTCTTCCGCAACCGCTTCACGGGTAGCCCCCACCAGGTAGGCGATATCCTTCTGGGTGATGGTCAACCTGATGCCGTTGGCTTCTTTGATGCCGTGACGTTCGGTGAGACGCAATAAGGTGGTTCTGAGACGTTCCGAGACCGATTTAAAAGTCAGATCCTGAAGCCTTATCTCAATTTCGCGCATTCTAAAGCCGATCAGCTTCAAAACATTGAAGGTCAACTCCGGATGTTCGGTCAAAAATTGTTGAAAGTCGTTGCGTGAGAAGATACAGACCAGGCTGTCCTCGGTTGCTTCGGCGAAATGTGACCGACTTTTTTCATCAGCAACAGCCAGTTCGCCGAAAATTTCACCGGGACCAAGAACATCAAGGCTGATTTCATCCCCGTTGGCATTAACCATTCCCAGCCTGACCTTCCCCTTTTTGACCAGATAGATTTTGTCGCTGATATCCTTCGATAGATAAAAGGGTTGTCCGCGCCGACATTCCTCCATTTTACTGATGCCGGCCAGATACATCTTATCCTCATCGCTGAGGGTGGCAAAGACCCCGCCTGTATTCTTGATATACCAGATTTTATCCTGCAT
>CAZMFD010000092.1:0-6659 GCA_964565445.1 uncultured Geobacteraceae bacterium | reverse complement strand
CCCATCTCATAAAGTAACGGAGCTTCATAAACAATCAGCGGAGCGCTTTCGCGCAACTCACCCAGGCGCTGGGTTGATAATGCCGCAATCGCCGGATGGATAATGGCGTTCAAGCGCCGGCGTGCGGCCGGATCGGAAAAAACCAGATCACCAAGATATTGACGATCCAGACCGCCGTCGGCATTAAGAATGTCCTTACCAAAGCTGGTGACCAGATGCTCCAGTACCGGGCTGCCGGGCTCAACCACCTCGCGCGCCAGTTGATCGGCATCCACTACCACTGCGCCACGCCGGGCCAATTCACGGCAGACCAAGCTTTTTCCCGACGCGATATTACCGGTTACTCCAAGAATCACAACAGCTCCATTAGTTCAGTTTTACCAATTGACACAAGGACAGGTTTTATGATCAATCATAGCCATGTCGACCGACCAGGACCCCTTCAACCGCTGCAAGCTGTGCTATGAGGATGGCTGCTCCCCGACCTATCCTGTCGGCAATGGAACGATCTATCGTTGTCCACACTGCGATTTTCATTTCCTCAATCACCTTGACGGCGCTGCTGGGGAAGAAAACGCCAGCTTAAGTGCTGCTGGACGCCGCTATATTGAATCCCGCCTCGACGAGGGGAAGCACCTGCACCCCTTGCGCATGCAGCTGGTTCAACGGCTCATCCCTTTAAACAATATCCGAACCCTTGATATCGGTGCCGGGCTCGGTCAGTTTGTGCAACTGGCGCAGGAACAGGGAGCAACGGCCCTGGGGATTGAGCCAAGCGCCCTGCGCCGCGCCTATGCCCTTGAAACCTACGGTCTGGAGTTGAAACTGCAACTAGTTAAGGATGACTACTGGCAAGCAGGCCACCCCCAGAGCTTCGACCTGATCACCCTGTGGGACGTAATTGAACACGTCGATGCCCCCCGCGCTACCCTGGAAGCAGCAGCGGCCCTACTCAAACCCGGAGGACTGATCTGTCTTGATACCCCCGATCGCGGCGTCTTCAGCTACCGCCTCAGCCAGGTCGTCAATCGCTTAAGTGGCGGCGCCCTTCCCCTGTTTTTCAGCCACTTTTATTCAACCATCCGTTATGGCCACAAACAGATCTTCACCCGCCGGCAGATCATCGGACTACTGGAGAACTGTAACCTTGTTCCTGTTGCTGTGGACCTTGATGGACAGACCAAACGCACCTTCTCAGGAAAAATCATCCTCGCCGCCCGTAAGCCCTGATCGCCGCTCCCCAAGTAACTATTCAGCTCAATTCTTACGCAGGGTCTTCGGGTCCTGTGACAAGGGTGTCTGTCACCATGGACGGCGACAGCAAGCGGTCAGGGATGACGAAAAGCGTAACTTGGCATAGGACCCGAAGGCCCGATGCTGAACAGATACCTACCTACGTCCTACTCCCTCTCACTGGCTACTCGCGACACCGCACTCTCCCAGCCGCGCAACAGCTTCGTCCGGTCAGCGTCATCTATCTGTGTGCTAAAGCCGGCAGCGCACTGCCAATGTTCCGCAGCAGCACTTAAGGACGGCAGCAGACCGAACTGCACTGCTGCCAACCAGGCCGCACCCAGTGCTGTGGTTTCGGTGTTGTCCGGGCGCTCCACCGGCATATCGAGAACATCGGCAAGAAACTGCAGAAACCAGTCGTTAGCGGCCATCCCGCCATCAACCCGCAAAGTCCAGGAACCGGTCGCCACATCCTTTTTCATTGCTGTCATCAGGTCAAGGGTCTGATACCCAACCGATTCCAGCGTTGCTCGGGCAATCTCTGCAATCCCGGTATCGCGGGTCAGACCAAAAATTGCGCCACGCGCATGAGGATCCCAGTGAGGCGCTCCCAGTCCGGTAAAGGCCGGCACCATATAGACCCCACGGTTGGACGGCAGAGCCGCCACCAGTTCTTCAATATCTTTGGTCTTGCGGATCAATTTAAGGCCATCCCGCAACCATTGAATCGCCGCACCAGCAACAAAGATCGACCCTTCCAGAGCGTAACTGGTTTCACCATTGATACGATAGGCAATGGTGGTCAGCAGCCGATGCTGTGAGCGGCAGGCCTTGTTGCCGGTATTCAGTAGCATGAAGCAGCCGGTTCCATAGGTACTCTTGATCATTCCCGCATCGATGCAACCTTGACCAATAGCCGCCGCCTGCTGATCGCCGGCAATGCCGCCAATCCTCAGCGCCGTTCCAAACAACTCCGGATCGGTCGTACCGAAGTCGTCAGCACATTCTTTTACCTGAGGCAGCAAAGCAGCGGGAATCTGAAGCAATTCGAGCAATGGCGTATCCCATTGCAACTGATGGATATTGTACAGCATGGTGCGCGACGCATTGGTGACATCGGTGGCATGCACGCGGCCACCGGTCAAACGCCACAACAAGAAAGAGTCGATCGTGCCGAAAGCCAGCTCACCGGCCTCGGCGCGCTGACGTGCATCCGGCACCTGATCGAGAATCCAGTGTAACTTGGTTGCGGAAAAATAAGGGTCGAGCAACAGACCGGTGGCGCTGGTAACCTGCTCCTCATGTCCGGCTCGGCGCAGATCATCACAAAAATCAGCCGTGCGGCGATCCTGCCAGACAATGGCGTTATAAACCGGTTCTGAGGTGGCACGATCCCAGACCACAGTCGTTTCACGCTGATTGGTAATGCCGATTCCGGCAACCTGAATCCCTTTTTGCGCCGCCTGCGCCAGCACCTGACGACAGACATTGACCACCGCCTGCCAGATGTCATCGGGATCGTGTTCGACCCAACCATCAGCCGGGTAATGTTGTGGCAGATCCTGCTGGGCAACAATGTCACAGTGCCCGGTCACGGAAAAAAGCATCGCCCGGGTACTGGTTGTTCCCTGATCAATGGCAAGGATATGGCCTGCGGTCATGGTCACCTCCATTATCTGCTCTTCAGCTGCAAATATCATTTGATCGATGAAAATTGTTCCGGTTCCATGTAGTGTATAACATTGATTGCGGTTGTGCATTATTCTTATGGCAAGAAACAAAGCCGGACAGACAACCCAGGATGGATGCTTTCGCAAAAAGCATTAGAAACGATGGATAAGCAAAAAGCGTCAAATGCAAGGCGCGCAATTGTCGAACAATGAAGCGTACTAACGTACGTCGAAGCCGTGAGGGGGTTGCAACAACGCAGCAGTTGGTGAGTTTTTGCGACGCTATCAAGAGGAGGTCATGAAAAGAGAAAGAATCCTTTCAAACCTGCAGCAACATTCCCCCTACGATCTACTCGTCGTCGGTGGCGGCGCCAGCGGTTGTGGCGTGGCCCTTGATGCTGCCAGTCGCGGTCTGAAGGTTGCGCTGGTTGAAAAAAATGATTTTGCTGAAGGAACCAGCGGACGCAGCACCAAGCTGATCCACGGTGGCGTCCGTTATCTGGAAAAAGCAGTCAAAAAACTTGATCGCGGCCAATACAATCTGGTCAGGGATGGCTTGCGCGAGCGTGCCCTGCTGCTGCGCAACGCTCGTCACCTGTCCAATCGCCTGACCCTGGTGACCCCGATCTACAGCTGGTTGGAAGTCCCTTATGTTTTCGCCGGCCTCAAACTCTACGATCTGCTGTCCGGCAAAAAACATATCGGCCACAGCCACCTGCTCAGTCGCGCTGAAGCCCTTAAACGCTTTCCCATGCTCAAAGCGGAGGGACTCAAAGCTGGGGTTCAGTACCATGACGGTCAGTTTCATGACGCCCGCATGACCCTAGCCATCGCCCTGACCGCCCAACAGCAGGGAGCAACCATCATCAATCATATGGCCCTGACCGGCCTGGTCAAATCAGCCGGAGCTATTGAAGGGGCAATCCTGACCGATCAACTGACTGGTGATATCCTGTCCTTAAGCTGCAGTGGTGTCATCAACGCTGCCGGCCCCTTTGTCGATAACATCCGCAGAGTGGATGATCCGCAGGCCAAACCACTGCTTACCACCAGCAGCGGCGTCCATATTGTCCTCGATCAGCGCTTTGCACCGCCTGATACCGGCCTGATGATCCCGAAAACCGAGGATGGCCGCGTTCTCTTCATCCTCCCCTGGGAAGGCCATGCCCTGATCGGTACTACCGATGAACCCGCGTCCGTGAGTGAACACCCGCGCCCCCTTGATACGGAAATCGACTATCTGCTGCGCCATGCCCGCAGCTACTTTGACCTGCAGATTGAACGCAGTGACATCAAGGCCACCTGGTCAGGGCTGCGCCCGCTGGTTGCCGATCCGGCAGCCAGTGATACCGCTGGACTGGCGCGTGACCATATCCTCCAAACCGGCCCGTCCGGATTGGTGACCCTGGCCGGGGGGAAATGGACGACCTACCGCAAAATGGCTCAGGACACCGTCGATTATGCCATCAACCATTTTTCCCTGAAGCCGACAACAAAAGACAGCCAGACCGCCCATCTGCCCCTGGTTGGCAGCAACGACTTTGATCTGCTCGGTGGTACCGAACTGGCCGAACACTTTAACCTCGATGAAGAAACCGCCAGCTACCTTAACCGCTGCTATGGTGACCAGGCCGACCAGCTGCTGATATTGGGCCAAAGTACCGACACTCTGCGCCACCTGGTTGCCGGCCACCCCTGCCTGGAGGCGGAAGTGATCTACGCCGTACGTTTTGAACTGGCACAGCGCGTCATCGATATCCTTGCACGCCGCACCCATCTGGCCATCGTCGATACCCCGGCAGCACGAACAGCGGCACCCCGGGTCCTTGAGCTGATGGCAGCAGAATTGGGCTGGGACCAACAACGTTGCGACGAGGAAACAGTACGGACAAGTCGGCTATTGGATGAAGGAATTTGACAACCACAGCTGAAACGCTTGTGGTTCAGAGCCCTTTTGTTATTCTTGGACTGTAACGCTGATGATACGTTCGTCTCCAGGAAACATCAAGGAGCCCCCCATGGAACGGCGCAGTAGCTATATCCAGAATCAACGTATCGCTTATTTTTCCATGGAGATCGGCCTTAATGCCGACATCCCCACCTACAGCGGCGGCCTTGGTGTTCTTGCCGGCGATACTATCAAAAGTGCTGCCGATCTCAACATCCCGCTGGTTGCCGTGACCCTGTTGTACCGTAAGGGATATTTCCGTCAAGAATTTGATCACGCCGGCTGGCAGCATGAGCACGATATCAACTGGCAGCCGGAGCGCTACCTGCAACGGCTCCCCCACAAAGCACTGATCAGCATTGAACAGCGCGACGTCAAAATCCAGGCCTGGCTGTACCGGGTTAAAAGCCCTGCCGGTGGTGAAGTTCCGGTACTGTTTCTTGATACCGACATTCCCGGCAATGACGATCAGGATCGCCACCTCACTGATCACCTTTATGGCGGTGATCAGGCGCTGCGGCTCAAGCAGGAAATCATCCTCGGAATCGGCGGCGCCCGGATTCTACAAGCGATGAATTTCTCAATCAAAAAGTACCATATGAACGAGGGTCATGCGAGTCTGCTGACCCTTGAGTTACTCAACCACACACGTCAGAACCTGGGCGACCATTGTAATGATTTCAGCGACATCAACATCCGCGCGGTCGCTGAACAGTGTGTTTTTACTACTCACACCCCGGTTCCGGCCGGCCATGACCGCTTCCCCTACGATCTGGTAGAAAAGGTTCTGCCGGGTGATATCCCCATGGCCACCCTTAAGGAATTTGCCGGCGAGGATGATCTTAACATGACCATGCTGGGGATGAACTTAAGCCGTTTTATCAACGGCGTCGCCAAGCGTCACGGACAGATCTCCCAGGATATGTTCCCCGGTTTTCAGATTCACGCCATCACCAACGGCATCCATCCCTACACCTGGTGTTCTCCCTTCATGGTCAGGTTGTTCAACCGTTATCTGCCTGGCTGGGCCAACGAACCGGAACTGCTGGTTCGGGTCGACACCATCCCGGACGATGAGATATGGGACGCACACTGTGGCGCCAAGGCCTTATTTTTTCAATATATCCATGAGCAGACCGGCACTCAACTCGATCCTGAACTGCTGACCATCGGTTTTGCCCGCCGCGCTGCCACCTATAAACGCGGTGATCTGATTTTCAGCAATATGGAGCGCCTGCTTGCTATGGGTGCCGGCAAGCTTCAGTTTGTCTTCGGCGGCAAAGCTCACCCTCGGGACAACGAAGGGAAAAAGGTCATTCAACGGGTTATCCAGCAAGCCGAACAAATGCGTGGCAAGATCTCCCTGGTATATCTCGAAAACTACAACATGGAAACCGCAGCCCAGTTTATCCCCGGCGTCGACTTATGGCTCAACAACCCCATGCGACCCCTTGAAGCCTCGGGCACCAGCGGGATGAAGGCCGCCCTGAATGGCGTTCCCAACTTCAGCGTTCTCGATGGTTGGTGGATTGAAGGACATATCGAAGGAGTCACCGGTTGGGCCATCGGACCGGCTCCGAATGATATTAAGGACGACAGCAGCCATGCTGATGGAGATCTCGAAGATATGTATGATAAACTCGAACGGGTGATCATCCCGCTGTACTACAAAGATCATCGTGGCTGGATCCGGGTCATGAAGAACGCCATCGGCAAAAACGCCTATTATTTCAATACCCACGTAATGATGAGACGCTATGTCACCGAGGCCTATATTCACTAACCATCATAACTGACAAAGAAACAAT
>CAZMFD010000091.1:0-6727 GCA_964565445.1 uncultured Geobacteraceae bacterium | reverse complement strand
AACCGTCAGCGTGCCCTGCAGAGACCAGCAGAGGCCGGTCAAAGGCCTGCTCGAACAGATCAGACTTGCTGCGGGCGCCGTAGAGTTCTACCGACATTTCCTGCGGGCTTGTGAGAGTCATCTCAAGGTTTTTGTCAGTCAATCGGCACTCTATCTGTTTAACCTGGCGATTACGTCGGCGGTCGAGACCGTCGGCCAGCCGCACAATGCCGCCAAGGCGGCGCACCAGTTGCTGATCGTCCGTACTTAAGGCAGTAAAGCTTTCGTGGCTGTTCTTCGGTTTGGCTTTGCGGTGGTAGCGGGCAATGTTGGCGATCAGTTCACGTTCGCGCGGGGAAAAACCAAATAGATCAGCATGGCGGATCAGGTGATAGGTATGGCGATGGTGGCGGTCGTAGCTGATGAAATAGCCGATATCATGAAGCAGCCCGGCGGCGATGAGCAGGTCGCGGTGGCGATCATTCAGTTCGTAACTGGTGGCTACTGCAGCAAAGATGGTTTCTGCCAGGCGGCAAACCTGTTTGGCGTGCTGTTCGTCAAAGCGGCAGGATCGGCCAAACTCGATCAGCGCTTCACGCCAATCTCGCGAAGGGGCGCGTAACGGCAGCAGCTGACGTTGTTGCAGGCTGTGGAGAATCAGTCCCTCACGGATACCCTGACCGTTGATGCGCAGCAGGTTGGTGCGCAGTCGCCGCATCAGCTCATCGACCACCACCATCCCGGCGAGAATGATATCGGCACGTTCCGGATTAAGGCCGGGGATCAGCAAGCGTTCCTTCTGGGTTTTGCGGGCAGTCATCGCCAGCATGTGCACAACTTCAGAGTGGAGCACCTCATAGCGATGCACCGATTCATACTGCTCCCCGCGCATCGCCATGATCATGCCGGCGATGTTGGTCATGGTGCCGCCTGAGCCGATCAGGCAGGAGACCGCCAAGCCCTTGCCGATACCATGAGCTTTGAGCTCCTTACGTACCAGCTTGCGTACCTTGTCGAGTTCGCTACTGCCAACCGGGTCGTGAGTAAGATAGGTTTCAGTCAGAAAAACCGCCCCCAGATCCAGCGAGATGAGATTCTCGGTGTGATCACCAACCGCGACGACAATTTCCACACTGCCACCACCAATATCGGCCATGGCAAAACGTTGTTGATTCATGGCAAAATTGTGATGAACACTTAATGCGGCGAATTCAGCTTCCTGCTCGCCGCTGATCACATCGATGATCAGGCCGGTCGCCGCTTTAACCTGAGAGAGAAAACTTCTCTGGTTGCGGGCCTTGCGTACTGCACTGGTGGCAACCACTGCAGCAACCTCGGCACCGAGCCCGGCGCAAATGCGTTTCATCCGCGTTAATGCGTCGATAGCGCGTCTGATGGCGGCATCACAGATGACCCCGGTTTCACTTAATCCTTCGCCCAGGCGCGCCTGGGCTTTTTCATCATCAAGGACGCGAAAATTGCCCTGGGCATCGGCTTCTACGACAATACAGCGGATCGAGTTGGTGCCGATATCGATGGCAGCCAGGCGCGTGTTTGCCGGCAGGTCAATGTCACTATCGGTCATGGTAATTTCCTCATGGCACCAGGTTCAAATCGTTGTAGAATGCTGAAGCATCAATGAATGAGCTGGCACTGCGGTTGTCATCATAACCCATCAGTCTGAGGTATTGCCATGGCTCGGATAGAAAGTTGGGGGAAAAACAGCATTCTCACACAATTCTCACATAGGCAGGCTAAGCTTTCGCGGTGTTTTTGCTATATTAACAAGGAGATAAGAGATGCCGCATTCACCCGTGCCACTAACGCCAGATGTTATGCCACCGTTGCCACAGGAGGTTCAGGTGTCGGCAGAAAAAAAAGAATTTGATTTAAATGATTCCACGCTCTACCTCAACCGTGAGTTGAGCTGGATGGAGTTTAATAACCGGGTCTTGAGCCAGGCTGCGGATCAGCGCTTGCCCTTGCTGGAACGGGTCAAGTTTCTGGCGATCTATGGCTCGAACATGGACGAGTTTTTCATGAAGCGCATCGGCGGTCTCAAACAACAGGTGGCCGCCGGTATTCAGGATGTCACTGTCGATGGGCGTACGCCGCGCCAGCAGGTCGAAGCCTGCTATCAAGCCTTGATCGACCAGAGCGACCGGCGCGAGCAGGCGTTAAAAGAGTTGCTTAAATCTCTGACGAAGTCAGGGATCGAGGTCCTTGGCTATCGTGAATTAGAACACAGTGAGCGGGAGGCGCTGCGCAGTTTTTTTTACGATAACCTGTTTCCGTTGATCACCCCACAATCGGTTGATCCGACCCACCCATTCCCCTTTATCTCCAACTTGTCCCTCAATCTGTTTGTCAAACTGCGCTATCCCGGTGACAAGGAAGTTTCCCTGGCGCGCGTCAAAGTTCCGGTAGGGGCCGGGGCTAATCGCTTTCAGCAGGTTGGAGATCAGGGACACCGCTATGTTTTGCTCGAAGAGGTGATGGAACAAAATCTGGATCTGCTTTTTCCCGGCATGGAGATTCTTAGTTGTGAGCTGTTTCGCGTCACTCGCAACGCCAATACCAGCAAGGACGAAGAACACGCGGATGATCTGCTCGAGCTGATTGAGACCACCCTGCAGCACCGTCGGGTTGCCCCTATAGTCCGCTTGCAGGTGACACCTGATGCCTCTGCTGAATATCGCGGGCGCTTGGCGGCTGAATTGGGACTGAACGAGGAGCGCGACGTTTTTGTCTCCGCAGGGATGCTTGGGCTGCGCGATCTATGGGAGTTATATCGCCTGGAATTTCCTGCTTTGAAGGATGCGCCTCATCACCCCATTGATCATCCATTATTGAACAAAGAACGCAGTATCTTTCATTGTATCCGGGATCAGCGTGAGATCCTGCTGCAGCATCCTTATGAGGCATTTTCGTCGTCGGTCGAACGATTTTTGCACGAAGCTGCCGGCGATCCCAAGGTGCGCGGCATCAAAATGACCCTCTATCGCACTGACCCCAACAGCGGTATCATTAATTATCTGATTCGCGCGGCGCGCAACGGCAAGCAAGTGGCAGTGGTGGTCGAACTCAAGGCCAGCTTTGATGAACAGGCCAACATCAATCTTGCTACGCGAATGGAGGAAGCGGGCATTCATGTGACCTATGGGGTTGTCGGCTTGAAAACCCACGCCAAAATGATTCTGGTTATTCGCGAAGATTACAAGGGATTGCGGCGTTATGTGCATATTGGAACCGGTAACTATCATCCGCTTACTGCCCGCTTGTACAGTGACCTCGGGTTGTTGATCTACGATAAGGATGTTGGCCGCGATGCCACCGAATTGTTCAATTACCTGACCACCGGCTTTACCCCCAAACGCAACTACACGCGCCTGTTGCCGGCCCCGAAAATCCTGAAAAAAACCCTGCTTGATAAAATCGAGCGGGAAATTGCCAGCCACAGCAGCAAGAAGTCAGCACGGATTGTGTTTAAGATGAATGCCCTCGAGGATGTACAGATCACCCGCGCGCTCTACAGTGCCTCCCAGGCAGGGGTCAAGGTTGATCTGCTGATCCGCGACAGCTGTCGCCTGCGGCCGGGGATTATTGGCTTGTCGGAGAATATTCGCGTGGTGTCGATCGTCGGGCGTTTTCTTGAACACGCCCGTATCTACTATTTTTACAATGGTGGTGAACAGGAGTTGCTGATCGGCTCGGCTGATGCCATGAAGCGTAACCTCGAATACCGGGTGGAAGCCCTGATTCCGGTCAGTTCTCCCGATTTGCGTCAGCAAGTGCTGGAGATGATGGAAACGCAGCTAAACGACCGTGTCAATGGCTGGCAAATGCAATCCGACGGCAGTTATCGTCAGCATGAACCGCGACCGCGCAAAGGAGTGGCGGGCAGTCAGGAACAGCAGATCAAGCTGGCGGAAAAGCGGGTGCACGAAGTACAGCGGTTACGCAAGCGCAAATCACGCCAGGCATAGCTCTCCACTCCCTATTAGCCGCTCCCTACTTCCTGTTTTCCGTCCCCCAGACACTGGCGGATGGCTTGGCTGAAAGATTGTACGGTGAAGGGTTTGCTTAGTACCGGCAGGCCTTCTACAGTCGGACAGCTACTCAATCCCAAGGCAACATCATGGGCGCTTGAAACTAATATCTTCGTCGTGCACTGGAGATCTTTGATGCCGGCGAGAACCTTGTCGGCCTCAGCCACCTGATGATCTATCTCCACATCAAAAACAATCATATCGATCTGTTCTTTTGTACATTGTTCCAGGATCTGGGCGCCACAGTTGGCAGTCAGAGCCCGGTAACCGAGGATTTCCAGTAGTGACTTGCCCAGTTTGAGCAGGGTCGCATCTTTCTCTGCCAGCAGCACCGTCTCCCCTGCTCCGTAGGCGATCGGTGACTGTGCTGTGAAGGCACAGTGAGCCCACCCTTGAGCCCAATGCTGGGGAAGTTGACATTTGTTCTGATCGGTCATGGTTGTGGCATATCCTGTGGGCAAGGCGTCGTTCCCGCAATAATTATTTATAAAGTATCATTTGTAGTAGCTAACCAGACGAAAGTCAACCCCATATGCTGTTACCATTCTTAAAAAAGAGCAGCGTGTGCTCCAAAAAAAACTAAAGAAGATCATTAATGCGGTCGATAACACACCCATAGAAGGTATCTTATTCATGGACAACAGGGAGGTTAGCCATGGCCCAACAGATCGATCCGACAGGTAGCGCAAAGCCGTTGAATGCCCCGTTACAGGAAGAGAAAGCCCAGCGCAAACCAACGCACCAGGCGCCGGCAGGCGGCGCGGATCGGGTCTCCCTGGGGGGCAGTAAAAAGGCTGAAGCAACCTATGGGCCTGGCCTGAAGGTGGCAGAACCCTACGATTTATTACGGCAACTGGTGGTCAAGACCCTGCTTGATCAGGGGGCGGCCAGTACCGTCGATACCGGTAGCGGGATCATTGATCTGGCGACTTTGACGCCGGAAGAAGCCCAGGTACTGGTGGCTGATGATGGTTATTTCGGGGTTGAGCAGACCTCGGATCGGATCGTTGAGTTTGCTATCAATGGTTTTGGTAATGACCCGAACAAAATACAGCAGATGAAAGACTCCATCGACAAGGGGTTTAAAGAAGCACAGCAGGCCTTTGGTGGGGCACTACCGGAAATTTCACAAAAAACTTACGAAGCTATTATGGAGAAACTGGACACTTTTGCTGCCAGTTTTGACCAGTAACAACAGGAGTTGGTTATGGTCGATCGAATCGTTGGAAACAGAGGATACGGACCCGTAGGGCCAATGGGAAGAACTGACAAGGCGGCCAACGTTAAGAAAAATGACGATGGCAAGCAAACCGATCGGGTCGATTTTTCCAGTGCCTTAAAAGACGCTGAAAAAGTTGGCGCCGCGTCATCCGCTCAGGAGGCTGCCCGTATGGACAAGATCGCAGCACTCAAAAGCCAGATTCAGGAAGGTACCTACAAGCCTGATCTGAACAAGGTCGCAGCCAGTCTGCTCCCCTTCCTGATGCGGGAGAGCTGATCATGGCTGATCCCTATGTCAGACAAGCCCTCGAGCGCTTGCTTGAGCTTCTGGGTCAGGAACGCGAAGCTGCCCAGCGCCTCGATATGGACGGGCTGCAGACGATCGTTGCTGACAAGGAAGAATTGCTCAAAGGGCTGGTCATTGCTCCCGAGCAGGTTGATGGGCTGCAGGATCTGCTTAAAGAGATCGACCACGAAAATCGTCGCAATGCGTTTTTGCTGTGGACCGGACTGAACTGGGTACGTGACCTGATGGGCTTTTTCGGTAAAGCTGCCATGCCCCAGGTTTACGGCGGTTCGGGTCAGTCCCGCACCCTGCATCAAGGTGGGCGACTGCTGTCAGGAAAGGTGTAGATCATGGGTGGACTCAACGCTGCGCTGAATTCCGGCCGCACCTCATTACAGACCAATCAAAAAGCCATCGAGATTACCGGCCTGAATGTCGCCAACGTCAACACCGAAGGCTATTCACGCCAGACACCTCATCTCACTCCCTATCCGGCCCTGGCCTTTGGCGACTACTTTATTGGTACCGGTGTCACCGTCGGCTCGATCGAGCGCTCTCATGATGTTTTTCTGGCCGGACAGATTAAAGAGAAATCCATGGAAGCCGGGCTGGAAAACAGCATGCTCAACCCATTGGCTGAGCTGGAACGGGTGATTGGTATCGGCGAAGGCAGTCTGTCTGATGAGTTTGACCAATTTTTTGATGCCTGGCGCCAGCTCTCTACCAACCCCGGCGGCGAAGTCGAGCGGCAGGCAGTCCTGCAACGTGGTGATTTGCTTGGTCGTGCCTTTTCCAACATCTACCGCGAAACCCAGCAGTCGGTTAAAAATATCAATAGTACCATTACTTCCAAGGTCGATGGGGTTAATCTCGCCCTTGAGGAAGTAGCACAGCTCAATACCCGGATTTCGGCCCTGGAGATGTCCGGTCAGGACGCCAACTCCGACCGTGATCGCCGCGATGTATTGCTCAAAAGCCTTGCAACCGATATCGGTGCTACCACCTTTGAAACCTCCACCGGCGCTGCTTCAGTGCAGTTGCCTAACGGCATGCCCCTGGTGGAAATGGGCAATGCCAATCAGATCAACGCTGTTTTTTCCGGAACCGATGTCAATCTCGAGTTGGGTTTTGGTGCCTCGACCCTGCCCCTTGACCGAAATGCTCTGGGTGGTGAGTTCCGTGGCCTCTACGA
>CAZMFD010000090.1:0-6979 GCA_964565445.1 uncultured Geobacteraceae bacterium | reverse complement strand
AGATTTGACGCCGATGGCCAACACGCAAGACCAGAACGGTCAATTCATGATCGTTGATGGAGCAAATTATTCGATAGTTTCCGACACGATATTTCCATAACCCGGACAGATTGGCTCGAAGAGGTTGTCCGAACTGATGGGGGTCGTCGCTAACGGCGACCCGGTCGCGAAGATAGCGGACAATGTTTTTTTGTGTCTGTTTGTCCAGCTTGCTTAGTTCTTTGAATGCCGAATCGTCAAAATTAATCTGCCAGGCCAAGATCGCGCTCCACTTCGGCTAATGATTTCACCCGGCTTTTTCCAGCACGAATATCTTCCAGACGTTTTTCTGCCAGATAGATGTCCTCTATTTGTTCAAGTGAGCGTTCGATCGCTTCCCGTACATAAAAACTCTTGGGGCGGTGAGTTTCTTTGGCGAGTGTGTCCAGGCGTTTTTCCACTTCTGGTGATAATCTGATACTTAACATGGCGCGCCTCCTGTCATCTTTGTAATACATGTATCACTACATAATGGTTTGGTCAAGTTGTAGTCGGTAGATTGGTAAGCAGCAAGCAGCGAGCAATGAGACGTGAGCTTAACTGCTTACGGTTCACCGCTCACGGTTTACAACAAATGACAAAGGACCAAAGACACCGCGAAGCGGTAGACACAGCTTTAGCAGCACTATTCCCTTCACTTTCATCCCAAAGCGCTGTATTCTTTGGCCAATTTTTGTATGTCTTTAAATTTATAATTTCAAATAATTCCGAGGGTTTTTTATGAAGTTGACGGTTGTTGGGACCGGTTATGTCGGTCTGGTCAGTGGTGCCTGTTTTGCGGAAATGGGTAATCAGGTCTATTGCGTTGATATTGATCAGGAAAAGATTGAAGGACTGAAAAAGGGCAAGTTGCCGATTTACGAGCCGGGGCTGGATGCGCTGGTTGGCAGTAATTATGCTGAAGGTCGATTGCAATTTACCAGCAGTCTTTCTGAATCCATGGATGATTGTCAGCTGTATTTTATTGCGGTAGGCACGCCGCCGGGGGAAGACGGGTCGGCGGATCTGCAATATGTCCTTGCGGTGGCTAAAGAGATCGGTTCGCTGCTGACCGACTACGCGGTTATTATCAATAAATCGACGGTGCCGGTAGGAACAGCCGATAAGGTGCGTGAAGCGGTTCAGCAAGAGCTGGATCAACGTGGTCTTGATCTTGAATTTGATGTTGTCAGTAACCCGGAGTTTTTAAAAGAAGGGGCGGCGATTGATGACTTCATGAAACCGGATCGGATTGTTGTTGGTACCAACAGTCCGCGGGCCCGGGATTTGATGCATCAGTTGTACGCGCCTTTTAATCGCAATCACGAGCGCACCATTTATATGGGCGTGCGCGATGCGGAAATGACCAAGTATGCGGCTAACTCGATGCTGGCCACGAAAATCTCTTTTATCAACGAGATGGCCGGCCTGTGTGAGTTGATGGGTGTTGATGTGGAGAATGTCCGGCGTGGGATCGGTTCGGATAGTCGTATCGGTTTTTCGTTTATTTATCCCGGCTGTGGTTACGGTGGCTCGTGTTTCCCCAAGGATGTGCAGGCATTGATCCGCATGGCTGAACAGGTTGATTTTGAGCCGCAGGTGCTGCAGTCGGTAGAACGGCGCAATCAATTTCAGAAAGGCTGGTTCGGGCGCCAGATTCGCCGCCACTTTGGTGCTGACCTGTCCGGTTTAACCTTCGGGGTCTGGGGGCTGGCGTTCAAGCCGGGAACCGATGATATGCGCGAGGCGTCTGCCAAGGTACTGCTTGCCGATCTGATGGCGGCCGGCGCCAGGGTCCTGGCTTATGATCCGGTGGCTATGGAAGCTGCCGCCCGTGAGCTGCCGAAGCAATGGTTTGCCTCGGGGCAGTTGCGTCTGGTCGATCATCAGTATCAGGCGCTTGAGGGTGCCGATGCCATGCTCCTGGTGACCGAGTGGAAACCGTTCCGTATTCCTGACCTTGATGCCATGCGCCGCATCATGAAGCAACCGATGATATTCGATGGCCGCAATCAGTATGACCCGGAGTTGATTCGCGGCGCCGGGTTTGGTTATGTCGGGGTTGGTCGGGTGGTGTAACTGGCCAGAGCAGGGCGCGATGAATCGCGCCCCTACGGAGGGGGAATGGTCTACAATGCGGAGGTTCATCGCCGCCGGTCTATCCGCTTGCGTGATTTCGATTATACCCACGTTGGCGCATATTTTATGACAATCTGCGCGTGGCAACGGGAATGTTTGTTTGGTGAGATGGTGGATGGGGTTTTGCGGTTGAATGTGTTTGGTGAAATTGTTCAAAAATGTTGGGTTGATATGCCAAATCATTTTCCCAACGTTGAATTGGACGTTTTTACGGTGATGCCGAACCACGTGCATGGAATTATTATGATTAATGACCCCGTAGGGGAGAGGCATGCCTCGCCCGATTTCCCGATCCGGATAATGACACAGGCAGGGGCGAACGGCAGGGCGACGCATGCGTCGCCCCTACGGGGGGCGGGACCAATACCACGGTCTATCGGCGCGATGGTGGGTGCATTCAAATCCGCCGTGACCAAACACATCAACCACCAACGCAACAACCCCGGTGCACCGGTATGGCAACGTAATTATTACGAACGGGTCATCCGTGACGAAGCGGAATTGCACGCCGTACGGCAATATATTAACGATAACCCGATAAAATGGGCCGAAGACGAAAACCACCCGACGCGGTTGTCACCGTAGGGGCACGGCGTGCCGTGCCCGATTTCCGCCGGGGTTATCATTATCGTAGGGGCGACGCATGCGTCGCCCTGGTTCGTCACGAAACCTGTCGAAAAACCAAAGAATCAAAGGCGGGGAAACCCCGGAAAAACAGGGCGACGCATGCGTCGCCCCTACGGGTTATATGTTTAAACATTTAGATGAAGGATACCAGATGATCAAAAGTATGACCGGGTACGGGCGTGGACAGTCGCAACGGGATAATCTGTCTTTTACTGTTGAAATCAAGGCGGTTAATCACCGTTACGCAGATATCAACATCAAGGCCCCGCGGCTGGTTACTCCCTTCGAGTCGCAGATCAAAAAACAGGTGGGGGCGGTTCTCAAGCGCGGAAAAATTGATATTTATGTTACCCAGAACAACAATGCGCAGGCCACGGTCAAGCCGGTCGTTAACAAGAGCCTGGCTGCGGCTTACCTGGAGGCGTTACAGGATCTTCGCGATCTTGAGGGGGTGACCGGTGAGGTTCCTCTGGAATATCTGGGGTCTTTGCCGGATGTCATCAGACTTGAAGATGTATCGATCGTGGAGGATGAAATACTGTCTTGTCTGGAGGCGGCACTGGCAGATGCTCTTGATGCTATTGTCAGCATGCGTAGTGCTGAAGGTGCGGCAACTGCTATTGATATGGCCGAGCGATTGGGGTTGCTCAGGGAGGCGCTGGCCGGCATTGAAGTCCAGGCGGCGACGGTACCGCTGGAATGGCAACGCAAATTAAGTGAGCGCCTGGCACGGTTGCAGAATGGTGCGGAAATGGATCCGCAACGGGTGGCCCAGGAGATTGCGATTTTTGCCGATCGTTGTGATATCAGTGAAGAGCTGGTGCGTTTTCGCAGTCACCTTGACCAGTTCAGTGAGTTGATGGGCTACGCTGAGCCGGTTGGCAGACAACTGGATTTTCTGGTTCAGGAACTCAACCGTGAAGCCAATACCATGGGCTCCAAATCGAATGATGCGGCCTTGACCCGCTATGTGGTGGGTTTGAAGTCGGAACTCGAAAAGATCAGGGAACAGGTTCAGAACATTGAGTAATAAAGAGCAGGGTGAAGGAATTCTGTTTGTTGTGTCGGCGCCATCCGGTGCGGGAAAAACCTCTCTGTGCCGCGAACTCATTGACTCTTTCCCGGAAATAGGGCAGTCTGTCTCGTTTACAACGCGCTCCATGCGTGCAGGTGAGCGGGCCGGGGTCGATTATCATTTTGTCGATCGTTCGACATTCGAACAAATGCAGGAAAACAACCAGTTTGCTGAGTGGGCGCAGGTTCACGGCAACCTTTACGGCACAGCACTTAAAACTCTGGAGCAGGCTGCTGACCAAAGGGTCGATCTATTGCTCGATATCGACTATCAGGGCGCGACGCAGTTAAAAAAGAGCTGCAGGCATGGGGTCTTTATTTTTATACTGCCTCCTGATCTGAGTGAGCTGGAGCGGCGTCTGCGATCTCGGGGTACTGATGCCGGTGAGGTGATCAACCGGCGCCTTGAAGTGGCGCGTGAGGAAATTGCCCAAGCAGTGTGGTATGATTATCTCATCGTTAATGACGATCTGGCCACTGCCGTTAACAAAATAAAATCCATTGTTATCGCCGAGCGCTGTCGCAGTGAGCGGTCGGGGAAGTTGTTACAGCAGATTATCAATTAAGCGAATATTGAATACAGAATAAAGTAGGGTGGGCATTTCCCACCATGAATCTGAGGGAGAAATTTATGGCACGCGTTACCGTCGAAGATTGTCTGGAAGTTATTCCTAACCGCTTTTTGTTGGCGATGGTCGCCTCCAAGCGCGCAAAGCAGTTGTACAAAGGTGGAGAGCCACTGATTGAGAATCGTGCGGCTAACAAGAAAGTGGTTGTCGCCTTGCGTGAAATTGCCGCCAACAGGATTGAGTTTGATATTCCTGTGCGCAAGATCTGACATCAGCAAGTCGGCTACCACTTTTCAAGACGCTTCAGCTGGTATTCTATTAAGGCCGGGCGTCTGACCTGGTCACGCCATGCTTACACGAGACGCTGTTTTTTCACAGTTTTCCAGTTATTATCCCCAGGCCGATCGAACCCTGTTCGATCGTGCCTGTGCCTTTGCTGAACACGCCCACCGTCACCAAAAAACTCCTGATGGACGTGACTATCTGCAGCACTCCCTTGAAGTCGCTGCTATACTGGCGCGCCTGAAGGTTGACCAGACAACCATTCTGGTTGGTGTTCTTCATGATCTTCTCGATACTCCCGAAGCTTCTCGCACTGAGATTGAAAAATACTTTGGTGGCGAGGTGTATCAGCTGATTGAAACCGGACATAAGATCAGCAGTATTCCCTACCGTCAAAAAAATCGTCAACAGGTTGAAAGCTTCCGCAAGATGTTTGTCGCCATGGCTCGCGATCTGCGCGTGGTGCTGGTGTATCTGGCCGATCGTTTGAGTGACATGCGTGCTATTCAATCCAGTGGCCAAACCAGAAAAGAATCTTATTCGCGTGAGACCCTGGAGGTTTACGCGCCCCTTGCTAATCGTTTGGGGATCAGCTGGCTTAAAGCAGAGCTGGAAGATTACTCCCTGCAGGTGCTTGAACCGGAAAAGTACGCGGCGTTGACCCGGCGTATCACTACTCACAAAGAAAAACGTGGTGATTATATTGTCAAGGTCGGCGAGCAGATTCGCAAGCTGCTGACAGATAATCAACTTGAAGGGGATGTGACCGGGCGTTTTAAGCATTTTTATTCGGTCTACCGCAAGATGGAGCGCACCGGCGTTGATCTGGATGAGATCTACGATCTGATTGCCTTTCGCGTGCTGGTTGATTCGGTACGGGAATGTTATGAAGTGCTCGGCCTGATTCATGCGACCTGGAAGCCGATCTCCGGACGTTTTAAAGATTATATTGCCATGCCTAAATCGAATATGTACCAGTCGCTCCATACGACCGTCCTCGGCCCGTTTGGCGAGCGCATGGAGGTGCAGATCCGTACCCATCAGATGCACAGCATTGCTGAAGAAGGGATCGCCGCTCACTGGAAATACAAGGAAGGTGGGCCGGTACCGGCGGTTGGCCGTGATGATCAGCGTTTCAGCTGGTTACGCCAGGTGATGGAGTGGCAACAGGATGTCAGTGATCACGCTGCTGAAGAGTCCTCTTTTATCGATTTGTTTCCTGAAGAGGTCTATGTGTTTACCCCGCAGGGTGAGGTTAAGGAATTACCCCGGGGGGCTTCACCGGTTGATTTTGCCTACGCTATTCATACCGATGTCGGTTCTCATTGTGTCGGTGCGCGTATTAACGGCAAGCTGTCGCCGCTAAAAACCGAACTGAAAAATGGCGATATCATTGAGGTAATGACTGCCGGCCATCAGACTCCGCGCAAGGATTGGCTGGCGTTTGTCAAAACCTCCAAAGCACGCAACAAAATCCGTCAGTGGGTCAAGGCCGAGCAGCGCGAAAAAAGCATCTTGATGGGGCGCGAATTACTTGAAAAGGCCCTACGTAAGCACCAGTTCAGCCTCAAACGGACGTTGGCCTCGGGTCAGTTGGAGCAAGCAGCAACAGAATTTGGTTACCGCACAACGGATGATCTATTCGCATCGGTCGGCTACGGCAAAACCTCTCCGGGTCAGGTTATTTCCCATATTATTCCGCGTGATGAAAAGGCCGTCGATACTGATCGAACCGGAGCAGAGGAAGTTGCAGACAAGGCTTCTCGGCGACCATCGCAAAGCGCAATTCTTATTGGTGGGATTGACAATGTCATGGTGCGTTTTGCCCATTGCTGCAACCCGTTACCGGGGGAGCCGGTGACCGGTTTTATTACCCGTGGGCGCGGGCTTACTGTCCATTCCATTGATTGTCTGCAGGTTCAGACCAGTGACCCGGAGCGCCGCATTGACGTGGAGTGGGATATGCAGCGCAAAACCCTGCGTCCGGTCAAGATTCGTATTGTCTGTGAAGATCAAAAAGGGATGCTGGTGGGGATTTCCGGTGCCATCAGTCAGGCCGATGCCAATATTGTCAGTGCCACGGTCCATGCTCGCGGCGACAAGAAAGGTAACAACCTGTTTGTCGTCGATGTTGAAAACCTTGAACACCTGAACCGGGTTATCCGCGAAATAAAAAAGGTTAAGGGGGTTAATCGGGTCGAACGGCTCAAAAATTGATGGCGTCATCAATGAAAAAGGGGAGAGTATGAGTAAAAAAATTATTTCTACCC
>CAZMFD010000089.1:0-7072 GCA_964565445.1 uncultured Geobacteraceae bacterium | reverse complement strand
CAGCCACAAAACAAATCAGGCTGACATTTTTGATAGGCGCCACTATAACTACGCCCAATGTGCAAATCTGTGATAAATGTCACAAAAGTGAAAGAAAATGATAACGATAATCAAAATATTGTTATTTTCTTCCTGACACATGGCAGCAAACAACTGCCGCAACAGTGTTTCGCTCTACGCAGAAGAAAAAGATCTCTTTTAAAACTCGAAAGCCAGCTGAACAACCGCCGCTTCCGCATTGTTGCCGCTACCCCCATCGGTAAGGTGGTAGTCTTTGTCTTTTGATACTTCCAGAGCCAGGGTCAAATACTCGGTTAGCGAGCAGGAAATCCCAGCGGCAATCCGACTTTGCGGCAACCCCAGGAATGATGCATCGTCCGTTTCCTGATAAGATACGGCTATATTGGCATCACGCTGTAGCAGCTTGAAGTCATAACCGACTTCCAGATTCCAGGCCGAGGGTTTGTCATTACTGCCGGCATCATATTTTGAATCGAGGGCAGCAACATACTCGGCAATCAGAGAAAAATCGCCAGTGGATATAAAAGTTGAAACGGCAATCCCACTGCTATAATCATCAACATCCATGGCGTTCTCATCCAAATAGCCGCTGAACCCTCCAGAAGAGGTCAGGTTGCTGATCCACCCGGCCGAAACATAAAAAGACAAATGATCCGCTTCCATGGCATATCCGAGGATCGCGCCAAAAGCGTCAATCATGTCGTCCTCTTTGTTCACCTTATTCACCGCACTGTTAAATGTGTATAGAGCACCATAAAAGTCACCGGTAGCAACATTGATCACCGCCGCCCCTTCTCTGGTTTCACCAAGCTCCAGGGCCAGGGGATCACTGATCAGGTTGGTGTTATAGGTCCCGAAAGGGACATACAGCTTACCAACGGTCAGCGAAGCTCCCATGGTTTCAATACTTCCCAGCACAATTCCGCCTTGATCGACAAAAACACCTTCGTCGTCACCTTCCCACTTCATCAGGAAAAATCCGGAAATCCATTCGCTCAGTTCAACGTCAATCCCTAACTCCACCGTTGTCAGATCAACATCACTTTCCTTTGTGTTGTTATAATCGGAGGAATACCCCGCTTCGGCTTCAATTGCGCCATGGATGTTGATGTGCTGATAGGGAGTGACCTCAGCCAGCTGCTCCGTCCACTCTGACTGAGCCTCTGCCTTTTCCGCCGCGATGGCAAATACCGGTGCCATTATCACAAGAGCCATGACCGTCATCACTGCAATTACTTGTTTCATCTTCATTTGTCCTTTTCATCAATTTGATTTGTTAAATATCGTTTGTGTAGAAAGCATTGAGATTGCACTTTTCCAGCATGAACCAAATCCCGGATCAGCACCTCAGGTACCTCTGCACTGCATAAGCCCATGGACAGAGAAGGTAAATATTTTTGCGGGGAAAGTCTGTGACAGATATCACCAAATAAAAAAATGATATCGATAATCAAAATAGCTTGACTGGTGACAGTGGTCACGGATTTATCTTCGACGTACCAGTAGTGTTGATTTGTAGATAATCAAGTTCCAATATCCCAAAAAACAATTTTGTGCGCGGAGAGACATCATGAAAACAGGAATTTTTTACGGAACCACAACCGGCAACACTGAAAACGCTGCGGAACTGATCGGCAAGCTGATTGAAGGCGCTCAGGTTCAGTCCATTGCCGATGCAGCGAAGGACAATCTGGAAAAATATGATCTGCTGATCCTGGGATCCTCAACCTGGGGATGGGGAGAACTTCAGGATGACTGGGCAGATGCCCTTGAGACGCTAAAATCTGCGGATCTGGCAGGCAAAGCATTCGCCCTGTTCGGGCTTGGAGACCAGGAAGCCTACGCCGATACCTTTGTCGACGGGCTGCTACCCATTTATGAAGCAGCCGTAGCGGCAGGAGCACGTCTCGTCGGCAAATGGCCCACTACCGGTTACCACCACCAGGGATCCACCGCACAGGATGGTAATTTCTTTCTGGGACTGGCCCTTGATGAGGAAAATCAGAGTGGTGAAACAGAGGAACGCATCAACCGCTGGGTTGATCAAGTCTTCACGGAGCTTCGCTAATATTTCGGCAAAACACACCGGCCGGGATGTTGAAAACGCTTCAACGTCCCGGCACATCCAAACCGGGAGTTCATCATGACTGTACTTATTGTTGGAGCTGACCGCATAGGATCATTCATTCCAAAGCTTAAAAATCTCGGTGCCCGGGACATCCTCCACTGGGATACTAGAAACTGTCGGGCCAGCAAAAACAGGATACCCATCCATACCGACCTGGTTATCTGCTGTACCGACTTTTTAAACCATAAGACCGCCAGACAGATCAAAGATCAGATCAAAAAACGTGATCTTCCGGCCGTCTACTGTCGCCGAGCCTGGTCGGAAATGGCCCCCGAAGTGGAATCTTTTATGCAGAGGATAAAATCTGAACACCCCAACAACCCCTGTAATGGCTGCAAAAATGATCGATGTATAAAAAAACTGTAGGCGGCAACCCTGATGACAACCTTTTGTCTCACTCCTATAAAGGCAATAGATGTGACATAGGTCACAGAATTTGTCCGACGATCTCTATATACTGCGCCGTTAATATTTCGTATTTCGTCTCACTTTTAGAACTATAAGGGCCACAACATGAGCCTTCTGACTGACCACGAACGTGACACCATCAGCCACATATTGAAAAAAGTCCAGGTTGCTCACCATATTCCCGGGCGGATCCGTCTCAAACTCAACGGACAGCTTTCCTCTCCTGTTATGGAACCTGCACCGGATATCAAGTCACGATTGTCGGCGCTACCCTCCGTTACCGACGTCAGGATTAATGCCCTGGCCCGTAGCGCCACCATTACCTACAAGGCCGACGAACAGATTGTCGGCTGTTTTGAAGCCCTGCGTGATGGTGATGTCAATCCGCTGATCAACTTCCTGGAATCCCGGAGCATTGACACATGAACCAGACACCGGAGACCACTGACCACCAAATACTTGATGACCTTATCAGGAACATCCGTACCAGATTGTCCTGCTATCTGGCGATTCAAGTTAAGCACGGGAACAAGCAGCCCCTCGAAGGTGTTATCTCAAGTTGCCGCCAGCAGCTTGACGCTTTTTTGTGGCTGCGTGATCAGACCGATGAATCGAATGATAGCGGAGCGGTCGAGTGCGACAGTGACTGGCTCGAATCGATTGAAAAGATGGTGGTGTACGAGACAGAGGCTTTCTATCTGTATGAAAAATTGTTGGTTCAACCCCTGAGTCCACAGCTGCGCGATATCCTGTATCGGGTTCAGGCGGCGATATATCAACAGCATCTGCCCCTGTTGCGGCGGGAAACCAGTGCCATTCAGGCAACTGACCCTATCGCCCTGATGGATGACATTAAAGAAATGATCAAAGAACAGGATCCAACCGAGTGGGCCAGGTTCTTCTGTGGCCCCCGAGGGGCTCTGGCGGGAGGAGCGCTGCTTGGCGCTGGAGCCTTTTGGCTATTAAAAGATCAGATCAACCTCAAGACAAAGGAGTAAACCATGGGATACCACTTTTTGCTGGGCGCAGTCGTTGGTGCCGCCTCGGTTCTGGTATTAGGGAGTCGGCGGAGTAAGGATCTGTTCGATAAAGGTCAGAACCTGGTGAAGGAAAACCTGGATGAGGGGGTCAAAGCCTTCAATGCCACCACAGACTGTATTCGAGAGAAGATGAAGTCGACGGAACAATCGCCAGCGGCGGCGACTGAAAAAACGGCAGCGGCAAAGCGTCCGCAACGTACGCGCAAAACTGCCGCAAAAAAGGCCCCGACCAATGAATAAACCTTTCGACGCGCGCGCCGTTTTTCTGGCCGGAACCATCAGTCATGGCCTGCTGGGCCTGGCTCAACACCGACCGGAACTTGACGAACCTCGACCGCAGCATGTTATCAAGCATGCCATGCAGGGCGGGGTTGCTCTGGGTGCAGGGGCCCTCGCCTGTAACTATCTGGCACAAGGTCGTAACGGAACCGGCGTGGCAACTGTCCTGCTTGCCGCCGGAGCCCTGCTGCTGACAGCAGAGAAACCACCGGGATTGCTGCCAGACCAGCAACCCAATCCACTGATTTCAAGGAGATAAAATGTCCGACTATCATGATCAGCGCTATGTTGGCCAGACCGATCCGGGTCGCAACCCGTACCTGCAGGGAGGGCCTTGTGGAGCCCAGGGAGGCATGTTCAATGATGCCCGCTCGGCCCTGTTCGGCGGCAGTGAAACCGACCGCTTTATCAAAGGACTGTTGATCGGCGCAGCAGTGACCTTTCTGCTGACCAACGAAAAGGCTCAACAGACCATCATCAAGACCGGTGTCAACCTGTTTACTCAAGTCGCTTCGGGCCTTGAAGAATTCAAGGAAAAAGTTGGAGATGCTCGCGCAGAAGCCGATGAACAAAAGGCAGAAAAAGAAGCCTGATGACCCTGTTCAGCTCTCTGCGTATTGTACATCAGACCCGTAACCGCATACGTTTTCGCTATAGTCAACAAAGCGCATTTGACCAACAATCAATGAAACGCCTGTTGGAACTGAAGGTCGGCATTCTGCGGGTGGAGTTTGGTCAGGTCAATCGGACTATTCGCGTCTATTTCGATCACGAGATACATTCTGTTGATGACATCCTCAGGATACTGCAGAATTTTCACAGCGAAGCGCTGGTTGCTCTGGAACGGGATAAAGATAACAACGGCTCCGAACAGGTTCACAATGTTTTTAAAGGGGTTATGGCTTTTGCCTTAACGCCCCTGGTACCACCACCTTTGCGCATGGCATTGGCTCTTTTCGCCTGCACCCCGGCGATCATGCATGGTGTGCGTCACCTTCTCAGCGCCAGGATGACTTCCGAAACCATGGAATCGGCGGCTATTCTGATTTCTCTGAGTCGCCGCGATTTTACCGCTGCCCACATCACCAACCTGCTCATCTCCCTGGCTGAGTACATCGGTCACCGGATCGATCGCCAGTCGGACGAGTTGCTTCTGTCGCTGGTTCAACCGGAAGCCGATCGGGTCTGGATTCGGCGTGACAATGAGGATTTATTGATTCCTGCAGCTGGGGTCACCAAAGGGATGACCGTCATCGCCCAAGCGGGTGAAACGATTGCGGTCGACGGTACGATACTGGAGGGGCAGGCTTCGATCAATGAAGTGTCCATGACCGGAGAAGCGCTGCCTGTCGCCAAAAGCCGTGGCGATCGGGTCATCTCCGGTACCATGGTTGAAGAAGGGCGCGTCCACATTTATGCCGAGCAGGTCGGGCAGGAACGGGTTTCCTTCCGCATTGCCAGTTACGTTGAAAGTTCGCTTCAATCAAAATCCAACGCTCACCTCAAGGCGATCCGTCTCGCTGATCGGCTGGTTCCTTTTTCGCTGTCCCTGGCCGCCTTGAGCTATATCGTCAGTCGTGATCCCGCCAAGGTTGCAGCGGTTTTGCAGGCGGATTATTCCTGTGCCCTGAAGCTGGCTACTCCAGTTGCTTTCAAAGCTGCCATGTATCGCGCCGGAACCCACCAGCTGCTAGTCAAGAGCGCCAACGCGCTGGAAAAACTGGCGGAGGCGGAAGTGTTCATTTTTGACAAGACCGGAACCCTGACCTCCGGCGAGTTGGAAGTTCTTGACACCCATTCCCTTGACCCCGGCTGGACCAGCGAGGAGATTCTCCAGCTGGCAGCATCCATCGAGGAACACTATTTTCACCCGATTGCAGAGGCTGTCGTCAAAGCAGCGCAACACGACCTCAATTCACGCAACCACTTTCATCACAGTGAAGTGGAGTTTGTTGTTGCTCACGGGGTCATGGCCCATGTCGAGGAGAAAAAAGTCATCATCGGCAGTCGCCATTTTCTGGAAGATGATGAAGGAATCAATTTTCCACAGGGCGCGCGCGGGATCGACTGCTATTATGAAGCGGGGGTAACCCCCCTTTATATCGGCTATGACGGCAAATTGCTGGGGATCATCTGCCTGAAGGATGAACTGCGGCCGGAAAGTCTTCAACTGATCTCCGCTTTGCGCCGCGGGGGCATGAAAAAAGCCATCATGCTCACCGGTGATCGTCGTGAAAAGGCCCTGGAGGTCGCTGAACTGCTTGGCATTGACGAATGCCATTACGAACTGTTGCCGGAGCAAAAGGTTGCCATCGTACAAGAGTACAAGGATCAGGGCATCCGCTGCGCCTTTATCGGCGATGGCATCAACGATGCGCCAGCCCTGTCACTTGCCGATGTCGGCATCGCCATGCAAAAAGGCGCTGATATTGCCCGCATCAGTGCCGATATCGCCCTGCTGCAGGATGATGTGCTGCTGGTGAATGACATTTTTACAGCCGCCCGCAAAACTCTGCGCAAAGTCAAAACCAATTATTATCTGACCAGCGGTATCAACAGCGCCATTATGTTGCTGGCTGCTTTCGGTCGTCTTTCTCCTGTAGCTACGGCCTTTTTGCATAATGGCACCACTGTCGGAATCCTCTTGAATGCCGCCTTGGGAACAGGTGTTCCAACCCGCAAACAACTTATTGCCGCCTACAGGGAGAACAATATATGAAACTCAATAAAATTAGTAGCCAGCGCAGGCTGGCCAAAAACGGGCTGATCATCAGTCTTGGTATCACTACCCTGAGCGGCTTGATGATGAAAGGAAAATCCGCCAGATATCTTCACTATACAGCTGGAGCGGCACTGATCGGTTTGACTATCTGGCACCACCAGCTCTACCCACCGACCCGACCAGCGTCGACACAGTTTCCTCCGAAAGCTGTTACTCAAAAAATAGCTGATTCCTTGCTGTGATCAATTCCACCCAGCCTCACGACAGCCTTGACCCAACTAGTTACCCTGTGCCACGCTGAATCTCTGAATTCATTCGTTATCCCCTTTCGAGAGCTGAGTATGTCTGCATCCACAATCAACAACAACTGCCTCGCCGGGCAAGTCTGCTATCGCCATGATTTCGGTCACGGCAAAAAGAGTAAAGCCGAACGCCGCACCCTGATTGCCACAGTGCTGACCCTGTTAACCATGA
>CAZMFD010000088.1:1645-7354 GCA_964565445.1 uncultured Geobacteraceae bacterium | reverse complement strand
ATCTACACAAACAACAAAGTGCATCCCATGAGCCTTGTTTTGGGATGGTCCGTTTCTTTTAAACTTCTCACCGAAGAATTTAGCAAAGGGTGGAATGAGTGCTAACTTTGGCTTTGTATGAAGCTGGCCACAAACTTCCCTGATGTTAAAATTGTAAACACGGTGTGTGCGGAATTGAGCTGGTCGCCTCTGCGTTTGCTACTTGGGTTTGATGACTCGTTGAAAAGAGATTTTTACATCGACCTGCTCTTTTACCACCGGCGGTTAAAATGCCTGGTGGTGATCGATCTGAAGTTGGGCGGATTTGAAGCGGCATACAAGGGACAGATGGAGCTGCCTGCTCATGTCGATGGGATCGACATCAACCGGGTGCAGGTTCGCATTGTGTCGATAAAGCTGATTTATTTCGACATTAAATGGTTGACATGTCGATATTCTCGCCATATCTTGGGTTTATTGTCCCCCATCTATCGATAAAAAAGGCGAATTGCAAAGATGACATGGCAGCCGGATCAACCCTACAAAGCCCTACCAACCCTGCCACCCCCGGTGGAAGCGATTGAAACCCGGACTATTCTCAAGGCCTGTATCCCAGCCCGGGCCGCACTGGCCGAGCTCAAGCAGGCGGGCAAATTGCTGCCGGATCAGGGCCTGTTGATCAATCTGCTGCCGCTGCTGGAAGCCAAGGACAGCTCGCAAATCGAGAATATCCTGACCACGACCGACAAGCTGTTCCGCCACGCCCAGCGCGAGAGCGGAGCCGATGCGGCTACCCGCGAGGCGCTGCGTTACCGTACCGCCCTGTACCAGGGGTTCAGGAAACTGCAAGACCGGCCGCTGTCCACCGCAGCCGCCATCGAGGTCTGCAGCACCCTCAAGGATCAGTCCATGGAACTGCGGCGGTTACCGGGCACCGTCATTGGCAATCAGACCACTGGTGAGGTGATCTACACGCCACCCGAAGGTGAAACCGTCATTCGTGACCTGCTGAGCAACTGGGAGCGCTTTGTCCACGCCGAAGACGACCTCGATCCGCTGATCAAGATGGCCATCAGCCACTACCAGTTCGAGGCCATCCACCCCTTTTACGATGGCAATGGCCGCACCGGGCGGATTCTCAATGTTCTGTATCTGATCGAACAGGGTCTGCTGACCCTGCCTATCCTTTACTTGAGCCGCTATATCGTGCAGAACAAATCCGCGTACTACCGCCTACTGAACCAAGTGACGCAGGATGATCAGTGGCAGGAGTGGATTCTTTTCATGCTTGCAGGAATCGAGCAGGTCTCCCGCTGGACCTGCCTGAAAATTGCCGCCGTGCGGACGCTGATGGAGCAGACATCGCACTACGTTAGAGAGCAGCTCCCCAAGACATACAGCCACAATTTAATGCAGCTGCTTTTTGAACAGCCCTATTGCCGCATCAGCTCGCTGGTGGAGCGGGATATCGCCAAGCGGCAGACGGCATCAGTTTATCTGAAACAGCTGGCGGAGATCGGCGTACTGGAAGAAGAGTCGGCCGGCAAGGGGAAATTATTCATGCATACCAAACTGGTGCGACTGATGGCGCAAGATAGCAACAACATCACCCCGTATCCGCCGTCATAAGGCATGTATCGATGCGAGGGGCTCGGAGTCAGATCGTTAGTCAGCCTATTCTCATATACCCCGCCCATAGCCATGGGATATTTATGACAAGGCCTTCTTGGTCGCCTCATGGCGGAAGGCGAACAATCTCTCGAATTTGGGCAGAAAAATCAAGTGGCCCAACCACGCCCCGAACCGACCTAGCGGCATAGAGAAAGTGATGCGGTCCGATAGCAGGCAGTTTTGTTCATCCACCGGGATCATCACGTGCTCATGGCGATATGCCGCAAAGGGACCCCGGACCTGCACATCGCAAAATTGTCGCCCCGCGATGTAACCCTGATGCATCAATTCCCACTGGAAGCGAACCGGCCATAGGCCGACCAGCAAAACCGCACGCGCCCCGTTGGTGACTTTGCCGTCATGGTGCAGCACTTTAACCATTTCACCCGGAGGCATCAGCTTGTGAAAAGCATCGGGAGCCTCATGCCATCTAAACAGCTCATCAGCCGCGCAGGGGATGGGGGATTGTTTGTGAAAAACAAGTTCCTTCATGATGATGCCGATCTGGCCGAGTTTGTTGCCCTGCAACAGACCTTTGCTGATTCCGCCAAAAGCTGGAGTGTTGATGTTACCGGCATTGATCTGAAGACTTTTGATTTATCGGTAAAGAACCCCGCTGGTGGTGAAGAGTTGAGCCGCCGTACTCCACAAGACATTATGGATGAGACAGCTGAACTTGATGCCGAGAGTACTGAGGTGCTGGGGTACTGCAAAAAATAAGAGCTTTACTATAAGTCATACGACCTATGAGGCCTACAGAGAATTTGTCGATACCCGCTCTGCCGAGGTGGTGACCAATATTGCCATTTGCCTGATCCATCAGGCAAATTATCTGCTGAATCAGCAGATACGGCGGTTGGAGCAGGACTTTCTCAAAGAGGGCGGCCTGCGCGAACGCATGACCAAATACAGGCCCGCGAGCAGCAGCGCAAGGATGAGGGGCAACGATGAGGGCGGGGTGAGCGAATAGGACGCTAGTACCCTGTAACTCATAGAATGTCGCAAAATTGCGCAGGATTTTGGCGGGTCAACAAGGCATGACCGACGCTGCCTAGCCAGAGCTAATCAGCGTTGATCATAACGCGGTTGACGCGTCAAAAGACCAGCAAGATGCGATAGATTATGGGTTACAGGGTACTAGGGGACGTATGCGACATCATCGACCATTTTATATATATAGCCCACTGGGAATAGGAGTTTCCTCGTAGGGAACTCCTTCAAGAATTGCCTTGTAAATCAGCACTTCTAGCGGTTCCCCTGATAAGAAAGTTTCCCCTGTCATAATCGGTTCAACTCCAAACTTTTCAACATGCAGTTTAACTATGTCGCTCATTGTTAATGCCATTAGTTCATCCCCTCTTTTAAAAGCTCAAAAAAACCGCTATCGCCTGTCATTAGAACAAACGCATTGATGCTCACCTTCATTCCCCCTAAAAGTGATGTGGTGCCTTAGTATCCTGACGCCGGTTCATTGTCAAACAGAACACAGCGACTGGCAGAACAAAGGACTGAGAGCGACCACAAGATACAAACGGCAGTTTGTCCTTATCTTGGCGTTACCAGGTAATGACAGAGGTGTTCTCTTTTGTCAGATTCGTTGTCAAAGTATTCGTAGAATCATTGCAAAAACCAGAAAAACAAAAAGGGCTACAGATCAAAAATCCGTAACCCTTTGATTTTATTGGCGCGCCTCGAGAGATTCGAACTCCCGGCCTTCTGATCCGTAGTCAGACGCTCTATCCAGCTGAGCTAGAGGCGCAAAGAGGGGAATTTATCGCCCATTATCAGGGTATTGTCAATGTTTTTATTCTAAAACTGGCGGAGAGGGAGGGATTCGCCCACTGCGTCACCGCCATCACGGCGGCTCCTGCGTCGGCTCCCCTACACTCGCTGACGCGGCCGTCCTGGCCGCTTTTCTGACATTAAGTCAGCGCTCGCTCCGCTTCGAATCCCATGGAGCATTGTACCTTATTTACTGGCGGAGAGGGAGGGATTCGAACCCTCGGTAGCATACACTACACTCGCTTAGCAGGCGAGCACCATCGGCCTCTCGGTCACCTCTCCGCAGTTTGTGTTTTCGACTTCGAATCCTGCTCACTGTTCAGTTACTGCTCTATGGCGGAGGAGGTAGGATTCGAACCCACGGAACTTTCGTTCAACGGTTTTCAAGACCGCCGCCTTAAGCCACTCGGCCACTCCTCCGTTTAATCGCTGACGTCTTGCGAAAAACTCTGGAACATTAACCAAACTTGCAGCAAAAAGCAAGAACAAACAACCCTCCATCCTGCGCGGGCCGCAACTTATGCCGGTGCCACAATCTTCTCCAGTCCCCCCATATAGGAAACCAGAACCTCAGGGATAATGACCGAGCCATCCTGCTGCTGATAGTTTTCCAGGATCGCTACCAGGGTGCGTCCAACAGCGAGCCCCGAGCCGTTAAGGGTATGCACCAGTTCCGGTTTTTTTGCACCATCGCGGCGAAAGCGAATGGCCGCTCGGCGGGACTGGAAGTCGCGGAAATTCGAGCAGGAAGAAATCTCACGGTAGCTATCCTGCCCCGGTAACCAGACTTCGATATCAAAAGTCCGCGCGGCAGAAAATCCAATATCGCCGGTGCATAGATCAATCACCCGATAGGGCAATTTCAACAGTTGCAGCACTTTTTCGGCATGTTGCAGCAAGGTTTCCAGCTCGACATCGGAATCTTCGGGACGGGTGAACTTGACCAGCTCCACCTTGTTGAACTGATGCTGGCGGATCAGGCCGCGGGTATCGCGCCCGTGAGCTCCGGCCTCTTTGCGAAAACAGGGTGTGTAAGCGGTGTAGCAAAGGGGCAGATCCTTTTCACTTAAGATCTCGTCACGATGGATATTGGTCACCGGCACTTCCGCTGTCGGGATCAAAAACAGATCAACATCTTCGGTGTGGAACAGATCAGCCTCAAACTTGGGCAACTGACCGGTACCGGTCATGGAGGCGCGATTAACCAGAAAAGGTGGCAGGGTTTCGGTATAACCGTGCTGGTCGGTATGCAGATCGAGCATGAAGTTGATCAGTGCCCGCTCCAGCCGCGCCCCGGCGCCGGTGGATAAGCAGAAGCGCGCCCCGGAAATTTTTCCGGCGCGTTCAAAGTCGAGAATCCCCAGTTCCGGGCCAAGATCCCAGTGGGCCTTGGCAGCAAAGCTGAACTGCGGTTTTTCACCCCAGTTGCGCACCACCGGGTTCTCATCCTCTGACACGCCGACCGGAGCCAGCTCGTGGGGGATATTCGGCACCCCCATCAGCATTTCGCTTAAGCGCTCTGCCACCTGTGTCAGCTGATCATCCAACTCCTTGATGCGGGCGGAGACTTCTTTCATCCGGGTAATCTCGCCCTGCACCTGGCTCTTATCCTTAGTGCGCCCGATGATTTCGGAAACTTTATTTTTTTCCGCTTTAAGCCCTTCCGACTCGCCGAGCAGTTCGCGGCGCTGCAGATCAAGAGCCGAAAATCCCGACAGGTCGATATTCCCGCCCCGACGGGCAAGGGCAGTTTGTGCTGCCTCAAAATTTTCCCGTAAATATCTGATATCAAGCATTGTTTGCTCCTTGTGACGGATCTTTTCTAGTTTCTGTCTGGAAACAGCCCTTTTCCGCAATCCCGGCGTCAATCTGCGGCTCTGTTTGTGCGGCGTAAAGTACTACGCCTCCGCTCAAACCCTTGAGTTCCTTGGCCTTGAGAAAAATTGCTCGTTTCCAAATCAGAAACGTACCGCGCTCAAGGTCAATAGCACTTTGAAGTGTGAAAGGTCAAGATAAGGGACAAAATTTGAAGTTTCATGGTTTTAAAAAAATTATTGCTATCAACAGAGCGTGAAGGATGTATGCCGGATGCAAGGCGCGGCGCAGGATTTTACCACAGGCGTGGCAGCGCCACGTCGAGGATGAAATTCAAGCCGGAACGCCGCAGACGGCGTGCAGCGTTCACGCGCCCACTACCCACTCCCTATTTCCCGTTTCTACCATTAACCCACCACTGATGATCATCATCAAACCACCACTTGGACGAATCGGTCTCCC
>CAZMFD010000088.1:0-1545 GCA_964565445.1 uncultured Geobacteraceae bacterium | reverse complement strand
TTAACCCACCACTGATGATCATCATCAAACCACCACTTGGACGAATCGGTCTCCCAGATCGTCTCCGCCAACTCCTTGGCGATGTCGGTTTTCAGGCGCAATCGTGAAAAGGGGTACCATTCATCGGCATAGCGATTGCCCAGATCCTTATGCTCCTTGAGGGACAACACCATCTCCAGTTGATCGGCATCGTGGGCCAACTGAGCTTCATAGCTCTCACGGGCAGCAAACTCGATCAAGGTATCACGGTAATCGTCACCAAAAGGGAGCTGATCAGCGAGATCATCAACTGCTTTCTGCTCATCAACCTGAACGTACTTCTTGTTGACGTAGTTCAGGTCACCGGTTCTGGCCTCGGGAATATCATGAAACAGGCAAAGTTGCAGCACCCGCCCGACATCAGCCTTGCCGTCGAGCTGAGCCAGGGCGTAGCCGATCATCGCCGTGCGAAAGCTGTGCTCGGCTACTGACTGGGCGCCCGAACCAAGAAACTGAAAACCGGTACGTGGAGTGCGCTTGAGCATTCCCACTTCAAACAGAAAATTCGCTATATTTTTCATGCCTTTTCCTTCCTACTATCCACTTCCTGCTACCTACTTTACATCACCCTTGCCACACACAAAACACCCCCACCAATATCAAGCCGACAGAAGTCAGGCGGATCCTGCCAAAGGATTCACCAAGAAACAACAGACCGATCAGTACACCAATCAAGAGACTGACCTGCCGCACCGGCACCGCGTAACTGACCGGTGCCAATACCAGTCCATAACGAAACGACAGGAACGACGCCAGAATCACCGGACCGGAGCAGATCAGCAGCCAGGGATTTTCCTGGCGGCCACCCAGAATTCGCCCGCGGTAACGCGGACGCAAGAGGTTCAGGGTCATGTAAATAATCATAAAAAACACCAGCACGTAGGTAAAACCAAAAGGGGAGTAACCGTCAACCCCGGCCTTGTCGATAATCACCCCAATGGAGTACACCAGCCCGGCCAACAGCGCAGCCTGCACCGAAGGATTGCCAAGCTGGGTAAAGGGGAAGATAAAATCCCGCAACCTTAAGCCGCGCAACTGAATACAATAGGCACCCAGAGCAATTAACGCTATTCCGAGAAGACCCAGCGAACTGAGCTGCTCCCCGAGAAACAGCACCCCCCAGATCGGGACATAGAACATGGCGGTCTGAGCCAGCGGGTAGGTGACTGACAAATCCCCCTGGCGGTAGGCAAACCCGCCAAGCCAGTGATATAAAACAAAACAGAAGGCGGCCAGCGCCGCCAGAGCAATCAAACGTGGCGTCACCATGGGAAACAGATCGAGGCTGACCATCAGCAGGTTCATCAGCAGCCACGAGCAGAGGAACATCCACCAGATGAAAACGGTCTTGTCATGGCTCTGTTTGACCATCAGGTTCCACAGGGCATGCATCAGAGCGGAGAACAGAATCAATAGCAGGGCGAGGGTTTCCATGGTCGGCATCATAGCCGATGCCCGGGGTGAAGAAAAGCGCCTTTGACTCTGACCTCAAGTCGGTTATTGTTA
>CAZMFD010000087.1:0-7490 GCA_964565445.1 uncultured Geobacteraceae bacterium | reverse complement strand
CCAACGACCCGCGCATCATGGATACTCTGGGGTATATTCTGGTGAAAAATGAACGCGCCCAGGATGCGCTGAATTTGTTGGAGCAGGCCCACGCGTTACTCCCGGATATTCCGGTGGTGGCCATTCATCTTGCAGAGGCAAAGATTGCCCTGGGCGATAAAGAAGCCGCCCGCACATTGCTGGAACAGGTGCGTGATAGTGCAACAGCAGAGGATGCAGAAACTGCTAAAAGAATGCTGAACCAGCTTTAAAGGAGCGTGGAGCCGGCAATGATCAGACCATCTTTTCTGCTGCAGTTGTGTGATGCTTTTCTGGCAATCTTCTGCCTGGCTTTCGCACAATATTTGCGTTTTGGTCGATTGAGCATCGAGACGCTGTTTCTGGACGGCGGCATTTTTAAACTTGGGGCCAGCGTCATTGTTGTTATTACCGTCTCTTACCTGTTTAACCTGTATGAGTTTAAGCAGTTTAACGATTTATGGTGGATCGCTGCCAAGGTTGTTTTAGCAATGGTGGTGTCCCTGCTGAGTTTGTCGGCGCTGTTTTATATCATTCCCGGGCTTGGCTTTTGGCGTGGGGTGTTGCTGATCAGTCTGCTCCTGTTCGCTTCATGTCAAATGCTGGTGCGCTGGTTGATTCGTAAATTTTCGCGGGCATCGTTCTTTGCAAACCGGGTATTAGTTGTTGGAGCCGGTCACCTGGCAAAAAAAATTGCCGAGATTGTCCCGCCGGATCAGAACATGCACAGTTATATCCGCTTTGTTGCTTGTACTGACAGAGAACCTGTTGTTGACCCGGAGCTGATTGTCGGGCACATCAACAACATTGACCAGATTATCTTTGAGTACCGACCACAAAAAATGGTGATAGCTCTGACCGAGCGGCGTGGAAATCTACCGCTGAAAGAGATCATGCACAGTAAGTTGCGCGGTGTCGAAGTCTATGATGCTGCAGCTTACTACGAGCATGTCAGTGGCTGTCTGATGATCGAAGAAATGCATCCGAGTTCTTTTATCTTCAACCAGCGCTTTCGTATGACCCCCTTTATGCGAAGCTACAAGCGCATCTTTGATCTTACTTTGTCGGGAATGGGCTTGTTGATAGTCACCCCTTTTTTCCCTTTTATCGCCCTGGCGATCATCATCGATTCCAGGGGGCCGATTTTTTATAAACAGTTACGTGTTGGTGAAAACGAGCTTGAATTTTTTGTCTATAAGTTTCGCACCATGAGCGACGGTGCAGAAAAAGATTCCGGGGCAGTGTGGGCGCAAAAAAATGATCCGCGTGTCACTCGGGTCGGACAATTCATGCGCAAAACCCGTATTGACGAGATCCCCCAGCTCTACAATGTGCTCAAGGGTGATATGAGTTTCATTGGCCCGCGACCCGAGCGCATGACCTTTGTTGAGCGGTTAAAAGAGTCTATTCCCTTTTATTCAACCCGGCATTTTGTCAAGCCGGGGGTTACCGGCTGGGCGCAGGTACGTTACCCTTATGGGGCATCTGATGAAGATGCTTTGGAAAAACTGCGTTACGATCTTTATTACATCAAAAATTACTCTATTGCCCTCGATTTCAAGATCATTCTCGATACCATTCGTGTAGTAACTTCAGGCTTCGGTGGGAGATGAAAAAATGAAAACTTTTGGATTAGCATGGATTATTGTTCTGGTTGTGATGATGACATCAGCAGTTGCTGAAGATTACCAGATCGGCAGTGGCGATGTATTAGAGGTTTCGGTCTGGGGCGTTCCCGAGATGAGTCGTACGGTCACCGTGCGTCCGGATGGAAAAATCACCTTGCCGGCGGTAGGCGATGTGGTGGCTGAGGGTGTCGTACCGATGGAGTTAAGCCGCCGCATTGCCACGGTTATTAAGGATTACGTTAAACAGCCGGTGGTGACGGTCTCAGTTCAGGAGATCCGTAATAACCGGGTTTATGTTACCGGTGGTAGTGTCTCACGGGTTTTTGACATGACCCACCAGATGACTTTATTGAAATTACTCAGCGAGCTTGGTGACTTCAGTAACGCCGACTTGCGCAAAGCCTACTTGTCGAGATCAGGAGAGAAGGTCCCGGCAGATTTTTTTGCCCTTTATTTTAAAGGGGATCTGGATCAGGACGTAGCACTTCAGGCTGAGGACATCATTTTTATACCGAGTAATCTCAGTAATATTATCTATGTGCTGGGAGCGGTAAACACCCCGCAGCCGATTCAATATGTTGAAGGGATGCGGGCACTCGATGCTATTCTAGGTGCCGGTGGTTTTTCTGATTTTGCCCGCGAAAATTCCGTATCGATTATCCGCGAAGGGGAGGAAAAAATCGGCATCGACTTGCGAAAAGTACGTCGCGGTCAGGATATAGAGCAGAATGTTCTGTTGCTGCCGGGTGATTATGTCATTGTTGATGAAAGCCTCTTTTGATGGCGTCGCAAAAACTCGCCAACTGCTGCGTTGCCGCCATTGTCTCACTGCTTCGACGTACGTAAGTACGCCTCATTGTTCGACAATAGCACGCCTTGCATGTGGCGCTTTTTGCTTAGCCATCGTATCAAATGCTTTCTGTGAAAGCCTCTTTTAAGGACCATTAGAAGATGAAAGATACCCTGAAACAGATTCTCAGTTATCTGTATGCCCTCTATCGGTATAAATACCTTTTTGCTGCGGTATCGCTGCTGGTGATGACTGCCATTGGTGTCTACAGCCTCACTTTGCCGAAAATCTATCAGGCCGATACCACGGTTTTTATTGAAAGTAATGTCATCGATGAGTTGGTGCGCGGAATTGCCATTACCCCGCAGATCGAAGATCGGGTCAGGGTTCTGCAGGCAGCTATCTTAAGTCGTGACATGATTGTCAAAACCCTCGAGGAACTGAATTCTGAGATGTTGACCAGGAATGACGCAGAACAGCAGGAGTATATATCGCGTTTGCAGCAACGGGTCCGAATAAATATCACTCGCGAGAGGGATCGCTTTACCGTGTCTATCGAGGACAAAGATCCTCGTTTTGCCCAGCAGTTTATCAACACGCTGGTTGGACTCTATGTTGAAGAAAGTCTTTCATCGACTCGGGAAGAGACCTTTGGCGCTAATCGTTTTCTGCAGGAGCAGATTGATTCCTTTAAACTCAAACTGGAAGAAGCCGAAGACAGAATCATTGACTTTCGCAAGCGTCAGGGGATTTATTTTTCCATCGACGAAACGGCAACTCTGGCCAATATTCGGCAGATGTTGACCCAGGTAGAAGAAATTGAGCTGACCCAGGAAACCCTGCAGGCGCGCCAGGCACAACTTGCTGATCAGCTGAATCGCACCAGTCCGACGGTCGATATGGTCAGTGAAACGGCTGAAAATAATCGTCTGATGGAGATGGAAAACCGCCTCAGTAACCTGCTCTTGCGTTACACCGAGAACTACCCGGAGGTGGTTCGTTTAAAGTTTGAAATCGAAGCCCTTCAGCAGCGTATGCTGGATCCTGAAGCCGCCCAGCAGGAGCGAGGCAGTACCCGCATGACCTCTTTGAACCCGCTCCACCAGGATCTCCAGGGTCAACTTTACGAGGTGGAAGCCGAACTCTCATCCCTGGCTGCCCGCAAAAGAAATCTGCAACAGAATATAGCTAATCGCGAGCAGGAACTCAAAGAGGTCCCCGAGGCCCAGAAAGAACTTGCTATTTTAATGCAGGAACGTGATTCCTACCGTAGCATCTATAATGATCTGCTTGCTCGGATGGGACAGTCAGAAGTCTCGACCCAGATGGAAGTTGCCAATAAAGCCTCTACCTTCCGGGTTGTTGATCCGGCGGTGTTGCCACAGGTTCCGATTTCCCCTGATATGTTCAGAATGTTACTGCTAGCTGTTGCTGGAGGTTTCGGCTGTGGCCTTGGTCTTGTCTTCCTGCTGGAAAATATGGACAGTCGGCTTCGTGATGTTTCCGTTTTAGAAGATATGGGGCTCGATGTTTTAGCTGTCATACCCAATATTTCCGATCCAGCACTATTGAAGCGGCGTTTTGCCGGGGATATTGTCCTGTTCGGCGCCGGCGGCATTTATCTGGTCTGCTTTGTTGGAGTGTTTCTCTTTGCTGATCGAATCATTCCCCTGGTAACCTCGTTGATGACAGGTTGATAAAATATGAGTCGTATAGAAGAAGCATTAAAAAAAGCCGCCAGTTTGCGCAAAGACCCTCCTGCTGATTTACCGGACCAGAAAAGCGTAACAGATGCTGTGCCCGGTCCACGTCAAGTTCAGACCTTGAAACAAAAAGCCAATGCATTGCTCAATGTTGTGCCGCTGAAAATTGACCATCTGATGCTTGCTACCGCCCGTGACGAAAAGACCGCAGTGGTTGAGGAATACAACAAGCTGCGCTCGACCCTGATTGCTCTGACCAGTGGTGATACCTTTTTGAACACCATCATGGTCACCAGTACCATCAGCGAGGAAGGGAAAACTATGACGGCGCTGAATCTAGCCATTTCTCTAGCCAAAGAACACGATCATACCGTTCTGCTGGTAGATACCGATTTGCGCCGTCCGTCGGTTCATCGCTATCTTGATATCAAGCCGGAGGTCGGGCTGGTAAATTGCCTGCGCGACAACCTGCCGATTGAAAAAGCCCTGATCAAAACCGGGGTGGGTAAGTTGGTTCTCCTGCCTGCCGGTGATGCCATCAAGGATCCCGTTGATCTGCTGTCTTCAAATCGGATGAAAGCGATTGTCAAGGAACTTAAACAGCGCTATCCCGAGCGTTACGTGATTTTTGATACTCCACCGGCGCTCCCTTTTGCCGACGCCGGAGTGTTGGCAGGCATCGTTGATACCACCTTGTTTGTGGTACGGGAAGGCAAAGCCAAGCTTGAAGATATTGTCGAGACCCTTGAAGAATTCAAGCGCCGCCACCTGCTCGGGGTTGTCTATAACGATGCTTACAGCTTTGTTAATCGACAGAATTATTATTATGGCAATTATTAATTACTAAGTGAGGACCCCGCAATGAAAACCTTCAAGTTATTGACTGTCGCAACGGTAACTGTCCTGGGGATGTTGTTTTCTTCTGTTGCCTGGGCAGCTTTTGAGCTGACTCCTCGCTTCAGTTTGTCTCAGGAATACAATGACAATGTTTTTTTGACTGACACCAATCGGGAAGATGACTGGATAACCACCGTGGAGCCGGGAATCGCCTTGCTTTATGACCAGCGGTCACTGGAATTGTCCCTTGATTATTCATTGCGTTATCGAAATTACAAGAACAATAGCGAGGAGGATCAGGACAGTCTGCGCGATATCCAGCGTGGTGCGTTGGATGCTGTGTTTTTTGGTGGTCGACCCTTTACCCTCACAACACGTGGTTCGATCACCCGTGAAACTCTAGATGAGCGCGATCGCGATCTCGAATTCAACGACACGGTCGAACGATCCACGGTTTATCGCCTTTCAGTGACGCCGGAGTATCGCTGGCGGATCACCCCGACGCTGGCGACCGTTTTCGGTTACAGCCTGAATCTGGTCGACTATGCCGACAGTCGGGGCGATGATTACCTGGAACATCTGGGACGGTTCAGCATGGAAAAAAATATTTCTCAGGCCCTGGATATCTGGGCTCGTTACCAGTATACCGAGCATGAGAATGATGATGATCTCGAAGACTTTGATCGTCATGAGGCTTCCGTTGGTGGTCGTTACCAGCTCGGAGCCCGGACCTCTCTGTCTGCCATGGTCGGACGCAGCAAGGTAGAATATGATTCCGGACTAGACACCAACAGCACCATCTGGTCAACAGACCTGTCCTATCTCTTAACTGACACGATTACCCTGGCGTTACTTTACAGTCAGGACTACCAGATCACGGCAACTGATGGCTTATCCCGGTCGCGTGAAGCACGTTTTTCAACCACCTTCGCCCGCCCGCTCACCAGTATCACCACTGCTGTTTTCTGGCGCGAGCTTGATTTTGTTCGGGATGATCGCGTCGATGAATCCTATGGAGTAACTCTTGACTTGACCCACCAGCTGTCCCAGGCATTCTCTTTTGGTACGGATGCCGGTTATGAGCGCGCTGATAACCGTGGACCTGACGAAGAGTTTGACCGGTATACCTTTGGCACCAATCTGGGTTTTGATTATCGCCGTTTCTTCACTAACCTGGGCTATCGATATCGCCTTAATGATTCCGATATCCCTGGTAATGATTATCGCAACAATATTGTCATCCTCAGCGCAACAGTACGGTTTTAATTATGTATATAGACTTCTTTGAACTCAGTGCTAAACCTTTTGATCTTTTGCCCAATCCACAGTTCCTGTATTTGAGTAAAGGGCATCGCAAGGCTTTGAGCTATCTACAATACGGTGTTCAGGAACGGGCCGGATTTTCCCTGCTCACCGGCGAGGTAGGTTCCGGAAAAACAACCCTGTTGCGTGATATCATTAATAAGATCAGTTCAGAAATGACCCTGGCTATGGTCTTCAACACCCGTGTAGACGGTCGTCAGCTTATTGCTCTGATCAACGATGATTTCGGCCTAAAGACCGAGGGTAAAGACAAGGTTCAGCTGCTCAATGAGCTCAACGATTTTCTCCTGGAAGAAAATACTTCCGGGCGTCAGGTCATCATTATTATTGACGAAGCGCAGAATTTAAGCGAAGAAGCTCTGGAAGAAATTCGGCTGCTCTCCAATCTTGAAGCCGACAGTTTCAAGCTGGTGCAGATTATTCTCGTCGGGCAGCCGGAGCTCAAACAGATTATCGCGCGTCCATCACTGCGCCAACTGCGCCAACGCATCAGTATCAGTTGCCACTTGAACCCCTTGAATCGCGAAGAAATCGAAGAGTATATCCTTCACCGCCTTGGCACAGTCGGTAGGCGAGACTGTGTCAGTTTCGAAGAAGGAGTTTTTGATGCCATTTTTAAGTTCAGTGGCGGTATTCCCAGGCTGATCAATCTGATCTGTGATTTTCTTATGCTTTCAGCCTTTGTTGAAGAAACCCGTGATATCGATATGGATATGGTTCATGATGCGATCAATGAACTTTCTTTTGAAGAGGAAAGTCGTGAAAGCGCTGAAGAGCGCGGGGCGGCTGCATCTGTTGAGAGAATCCCACAAGCGCGAAGGATTATCACCGGTTCAAGTCTTGACGACAGAGTCTCTCGCATCGAAGAAAATTATGCCAAACTCAGCTCTGCACGTTCGCAGAATGAAGCGATTATCGAACGTTTGTCGAGCCAGGGAAGTATCCTCGAATACCTTATTAATCAGCAACATAAGCAGTTCGGCGAGATCGAGGAACAAATGAAAAAAATATCAGCTCAGGTGGAGCGTTTACGCCAGGCCGTTCTGGTCGACAACCGCCGCGGTTCCAATCCGGATGTCATTAAACTTGAATCGATCAATCGTAAAGATAATTCGTGAAAAAGGTGAGCAGTAAGCAGTAAGCAGTAAGCAGTAAGCAGTAAGCAGTAAGCAGTAAGCAGTAAGCAGTTAC
>CAZMFD010000086.1:0-7499 GCA_964565445.1 uncultured Geobacteraceae bacterium | reverse complement strand
CAGAAATGCCGGAATTGTTGAAACAGATGCTCACCCAGGGCGATCTTCATTTGATTTCTCTGGAAAATCTGCCGGCCGAATTGATTTCTCCCGGTGGCCAGTCCAGCGACCAGTCTTTGCGTCTTTATCGCCATCCGTTGCAGATGGAGTTGCGAGGTGATTACTTAAGTCTGCTGGCTTATCTGCGCCAGCTCGAGCAACTGCCGCGCTTGCTGGTATGGGAAGAGATTGGGGTATCGACCCAGGAGTATCCGGCAACGACAATCCGTCTGCGCGTTTATACCCTGGGGTTATCCCAAGAGTGGTTGGGTGGCTGACATGAACAAAACCTTGATTCTATTCCTGCTGATTGCTGCACCGTGCCTGGGCTGGACGCAGTCGTCAACACCACTTGTCGATCCTCTGCGGCCATCTCATTATCGGCCGCAACCACAGGCTGAGGTACAGTTAGACGCGCAACAGATCGATACATTGCGTGATCAGTTGCAATTAACCGTCATATTGACATCTGCCGAGCGGACCATGGCGGTGATTAATGGTAGACCGTTACAGGTTGATCAGACTATCAATGGTTTTCGTCTTACCAGAATCGCTGTTGATTACGTTGTCCTGCGCAAGGGGGAGCAAACGCTGACCCTGCATCGAACAATCAGTGGAGTGAAAAAATCACCTGCCCAAAAGCAGTGATCGCGTTGCAAAAAGTCCGTCCTCCGGCGTTACGGCGTTTTTTCAGGACCTTGACATACTATATGTATGCCTGCGCCCCTGAAAAACCACCAAGCCTTGTAGGACGAAATTTTTACTTAGCCATTCACTGCTTTTGCGAAAGCATCAAAAGCAGTGACATGCCGTAATAAGGAGTTGTTGTGACCAAGTTGATGGGAAAGAGTATTTATAAAGGAACAATCAGTTGCCTGTGTTTGCTGCTGGCAGTCGGGTGTGCCCCTTTGTCGCGCAGCAACGTCCCGGCGACGGCTATTGAAGAAGCCCTGCAACCGCCTGCCGTCAGCGCATCGGTGCCGGTACCCGTGCCGCCAGCCGAAGTACGTTCAGCGCTGATTCCCCCGCCGCCGGCGCCGAGTCGTGCCGCTAGTGTTGCCGAAGCCGAACGCTTTGACATCAATGCCCATCAGGTCGAAGCCCGTGATTTTTTTATGGGGCTGGTGGAGGGCAGTCGCACCAACATGGTGGTCCATCCCGAAGTCACCGGACTGATCAGTCTGAATTTGAAAAACACCACCATCGATGAAGTGATGCGCGTGGTTTACAGTGTTTACGGTTTCCCTTACAGCAAAAATGACACCATCTATCAGGTAATGCCGGTCGGATTGCAAAGCCGGACATTTCAGGTGAACTACCTCAATCTGATCCGCAGTGGTTCATCCCAGACTCGTATCAGCTCCGGCCAGATGACCCAGGGTGATTTAAGTGATGATGGTCAGGGCTCACGGGACGGCACCTTGTCCGGCAGCCGTATTGACACCCAATCCCTGACCGATTTCTGGACCGAACTGACCAGTGCCGTTATGGGTTTGATCGGCAGTGACGATGGCCGCAAGGTCGTCGTTCAGCCGCAGGCCGGTCTGGTCGTCGTTGTTGCCCTGCCGAGGGAGTTACGCCAGGTCGATGAATACCTGCAGAGTGTGCAGCGCAACATGCTGCGGCAGGTCGTGATCGAAGCCAAGATTATCGAGGTGACCTTGGGTGATGGTTTCCAGTCCGGTATCAACTGGGCGGCCCTGGCCACCACCAGCAGTGGTCGTGGTGCCCTGATTGGACAGACGGCACAAGGGGTTGGTCTCATCCCCGGGATCAGCAGCGGTGGTTTGTCGATCAGAGAGCCAGGTTCCCAGACTCCCTTTTTAGAAGCCTTTGCTGCTGAAGCCCTTGGTGGCGGTTTTACCGCAGCCCTGAATTTTAAAGATTTTCAGGGTTTTATCGATCTGCTCGAAACTCAAGGTGACGTTCAGGTGCTCTCCAGTCCGCGTATTTCAACGGTGAACAACCAGAAAGCGGTTATCAAGGTTGGTTCGGATGAGTTTTTTGTCACCGATATTACCTCCGATACCACCACCGGCACCACCACCAACAGCAGCACCGACATTACCCTGACCCCCTTCTTCTCCGGAATTGCCTTGGATGTGATGCCGCAGATAGATGAAAACGGGGCCATTATTCTGCATATTCATCCGACCGTCAGTGAGGTCGTCGATCAACAAAAACAGATCAGACTGTTCGGCGTTGATCAATCCCTGCCTCTGGCGTTCAGTACCGTCCGTGAGTCGGATAGCGTGGTTCGTGCCGAGAGCGGTCAATTGGTGGTCATTGGTGGTCTGATGCAGGAGAAAACCGCCAACAATCGCGATGGGGTTCCCCTGCTTGGGCGGATTCCCGGTATTGGCGGGTTGTTCCGAAATACCCGCATGACTTCAAGCAAAAGTGAACTGGTGATTCTCCTGCGTCCCCAGGTTATTCGGACGGCTGCCGACTGGGAGCGGGATATCGATGCCACCCGTGAGCGGGTGCAGCAGATGACCCCGCAGATGCACCACGGCTGGTAGCATGTAGCGTCCGCAAACCAGGTAGTCACCAGACCGCAGGACTAAACTATGTATGAAACCTTCTACGGTCTTCAGGAAAAGCCCTTTTCCCTGACCCCTGACCCCGGTTTTTTCTACCGTTATGCCGGCCATCAGGAAGCCCTCAATGTGTTGCTGATCGCCCTGCAGAATGGCGAAGGGTTTATCCAGGTGACCGGTGAAGTCGGAACCGGCAAGACCCTGTTGTGTCGGCGGCTGTTGCAGTTGCTCCCGGATACCTGTGCCACCGCCTATCTGCCGAACCCCCTCTTATCACCAGCAGAACTCTACCGCGCTATTGCCGAAGATCTTCAGCTTGAGGTGCCGGCGGCGGCCACCCTGCAGCAACTGGTACAGCTGATTTTCCGTGAGTTGGCGCGCTTGAAACAGCAGCAACGGCCGCTGGTGATCCTGATCGATGAGGCCCAGGCCATGTCACATCGCAGCCTGGAGGCCCTACGGCTGCTCAGTAACCTTGAAACCGAAAAGGAAAAACTGCTGCATATAGTGCTGTTTGCTCAGCCCGAATTAAAAGAGCGTCTCACCGCGGATGAGCTGCGCCAGTTGCGCCAACGCATCACCTTTACCTGTGAGCTTGATCCCATGGGGGCCGCTGAGGTCGGGACCTATATTCACCATCGCTTGCAGGTGGCCGGTTTGGCCGGCGAGAATCTCTTTACGTCCGGTGCGATCAGATGTCTGGCCCGCGCCAGCCGCGGTGTGCCGCGCCTGGTTAATCTCCTTGCCCACAAGGCACTATTGGCAAGCTACGGCAAGGGAGCAAAAAAAGTTGGTCGTCGCCATGCTCAAGCTGCGGTACGCGATAGTGGCGCCGCACTGACATTCCCCCGCCGTGTTGCCCCCCCCTTTTTGCTGGAATCCGGGTTGGCCGTGCTGATTGGCGTTGTTCTGCTGTTCGCCTGGGGGGTGCTGCGATGAGTCTGATCAATGACATGCTGCGTGATCTGGAGCAGCGCCGCAAACAGGAGGCGCAGCAAGGCCCGGTTTCTGCGCCCACCCCGGTTAACAGAAAACCGGTGGGTCAACGGCTGATGTTGACGGTCGGAGCGCTGGCGTTGTTACTGCTGCTGTTACTGGCGGCAGGCTGGGCTTACTATCTGCCAAAACCGTTTACGCCCGATGTGGAGGTGGCGAAGGTTGCGCCAACCGATTCGGAAGAAGCGTTAAACCTGTTGCCACTTGAAATAACAACACCGGCAACGCCGGCGCTAAAGGTCGAACCCGTAGCGCTGATTCATCCACTCTTAACCTCAGTGAATTTGGTCGAAGATGACCTGAAACTGCAGCTTGAGCTGGCTTTTGATCAGTTGCCGGCGCGCGCCGAAATCCGCTCAAGGCCACAGGAAGGGCAGGTACTGATCCGCTTGCCTGATACTTATCTGCAACAGAGCCTGGTTATTCCCCAGCCACAGAATGATCAGATCAGGAACATCAGTCTGGTGCCGACCTCTGCCGGTCTTGATCTGATTGTTACCGTCGCCGCAGGGCAGCAGATTGCGACCTCGCAGCGTCTTGAGCCTCTTGCTTCGATGCTCTATATCGGACTTGAATTCCCTGTGGAAATCATTTCTGCAGTTGACACCGACACAGAGGTCACGGATAAGGCCCCGATAACTGCCGTTGCGGAGCCAGTTATGGCAGTCGCACCGCCGAATCCTGCAGCGGCAATCACTCAGGTAGTTTCTCCGACGTTGATCCGCTCACAACCGCTGGTGGAAACTGACGAACAACTCTATCAGCGCGGATTACAGCAGGTGCGCCAGGGCGATCGACACGCCGCGCGGGAAAACTTATCCGCTGCCCTACGCATGAATCCTGAGCTTTTGCCGGCGCGCCTGGAGCTGATTGGGGTATTGCAGCAACTGGCCGAGGAATCGCAAGCTCTGCGGGTCATTCAGGATGGGCTGAGGTTGAATCCGGGGCAACCGGAACTGCGCAAACTTGTTGCTCATTCATTGCTCTCGTTGCAGCAGCATCAGGCAGCATTGACTCAGTTGGATGCTGACCCGGTTCCCGCTGTAGCGGCTGATCCCGACTATCATGCCCTGCGTGCTGCCATCTATCAGGAGGTGGGCGAGTATGCTCAGGCTGCGCAACTTTATGCCCGGTTATTGGAACAGCGTCCACGTGAACCCCTGTGGTGGCTGGGACTGGCTATCGCTCTTGAACAGCAGGGATTGGCTACCGGCGCGCGTGACGCCTATCGCACCGCACTCGATGTGAGTGGCTTACGCCCCGATCTGGAAAGATTTGTACAAGAACGCCTGCAACAGTTATAGAGCAAGGCAAGGAGTCAATGATGTCCAATGATAAACCCGCCGGAGGGCGGCAGAAAATACGGATTGGTGACCTGCTGGTGAAGCATGGGGTTATCAGTGAAGAGCAATTGATGACGGCCCTGGCCCGCCAGAAAAAAACCGGCACCAAGCTGGGGAACACCCTGGTGGAGATGGGCCTGGTCAGTGCCCAGCAGTTCCATGAGTTTCTCGCTGATCAGCTCAATCTGCCCTTTATCGATCTGAAACACTACAGCTACGATGCTGACACCGTGCGGCTGTTGCCGGAAACCGCGGCCCGCCGTTTCCGCGCGATTGTGTTGAGTCGCGACGGCGAACAGCTGCTGGTCGGGCTTGCCGACGCCACCGACCTGCACGCTTATGATGAGTTGAGCCGCATCCTGAAAAAACCGTTGCGCCTGGCAGTGGTTTACGAGTCTGAGTTGCTGCGGATTCTCGATATCGTTTATCGCCGTACCCAGGAGATTGTTTCCCTGGCGGAAGAACTCGGTGAGGAGCTGTCCCAGGGGGACAGCAACCTGGAACAGTTGCTGACCACCGCCGATGTTGAAGATGCGCCGGTGGTGCGTCTGTTGCGCTCCCTGTTTGAAGATGCCGTCCAGGTCGGCGCTTCCGATATTCATATCGAACCGGATGAAAAGGTCCTGCGGATCCGGCAACGGATTGATGGCGTACTGCATGAGCAGGTGATGAAGGAAAAGCGCATCGGCACGGCCCTGGTGTCGCGCCTGAAGCTGGTTTGTGGCCTTGATATTTCTGAACGTCGTCTGCCTCAGGATGGTCGCTTTAACGTCCGCGTTAAGGGACACAGCGTTGATATCCGCCTTTCCACCATGCCATTGCAGTACGGTGAGTCGGTGGTTATGCGTCTGCTCGATCAGTCCGGTGGCCTGCTCGACCTCAGCCACATCGGTATGAATGAAGATATTCTCCAGCGCTTCCGCGCCCAGCTCAGTCAGCCCCACGGGCTGGTCCTGGTTACCGGCCCGACCGGTAGTGGTAAAACCACCACCCTCTACGGTGCGCTCAACCAGCTCAACACCTTTGAAAAGAAGATCATCACCGTTGAAGACCCGGTCGAATATCGTCTGCCGCGCATCAATCAGGTTCAGGTCCACCCAAAAATCGGTCTTGATTTTGCCCGGGTGCTACGTGCCGGTCTGCGTCAGGATCCCGATGTCGTTATGGTAGGCGAGATGCGTGACAAGGAAACCGCCGATATCGCCCTGCGGGCGGCCATGACCGGTCACCTGGTACTTTCGACCCTGCACACCAACGACTCGGTCAGCACCGCATTGCGGCTCATCGAAATGGGCGCCGCCGGTTACGTGGTCGCCAGTTCCCTGCGTTCAGTCCTGGCGCAGCGCCTGGTGCGCCGCATCTGCGACAGTTGTGTGTCCAGCGATCCGCTCGAACCGGGTGAGCGGGCCTGGCTCAAAGGCTACCGTGGTAAGGTCAAACGTCCGGAAGGAGCATTGAGTTTCAAAAAAGGGCAGGGGTGTCCTTCCTGTAATAATACCGGGTACAAGGGGCGGATCGGTATTTTTGAACTGCTGGAAATTGACTTTGAACTCGCTGATGCCTTGCGGCGTAACGACAGTTCTGCCTTTGCTCTGGCCGTGCGCCGCCTGCCGCACTTTGTCAGCCTTGGTGACAGTGCCCTGAAACTGGCGCTGGAGGGGGTGACCACCATGGAAGAGGTGTTGCGTATCGCCGGTCAGGTGGCTGAGAACCCCCTGGCCGAACGGATCAGTGTTGATACCTCTGCGACAGCACCGGAAACCAATCAACAACCGGCTGAACAGGATCACTGATGCCACTGTATCGCTATAAAATCAGGGACGCACAGGGCAATACCCACCAGGGAGAGAGTGAAGCCACCTCTGCAGAAGGATTGGCATCCCTGTTCCAGGCGCAACAGGCGATCCCCATTGATATTGTTGAAATACCGGCTAAAGCATCCCTGTCGCTGGAGAAGCTCTTTAAGTTCCGCTTTGATGCCGGTGTCACTCTGGATGATCTCAATCTCTACTGCCGGCAGATGTATACCCTGATCAACGCCGGGGTCCCCTTGATTAAAGCCCTGCGGGGGCTGGTGGCTACCAGCCGGAACCCGTCGCTGGGCAAAGCTCTGAATGAGGTGGTGGAAGATCTTGAATCGGGGATGGAACTATCCGGCTGTTACAGTCGCCACCCCAAGGTGTTTCCAGCGCTCTTGTGCCATATGGTGCAGGTTGGCGAGGTCACCGGTAAGCTGGATCAGGTATTTATCCAGTTGGCGGTGTATTTTGAGCGCGAAAAAGACACCATCAACCGGGTCAAGTCGGCGTTGCGCTATCCGACTTTTGTTATTGTGGCGATCCTGTTTGCGATTATTTTCGTCAGTCTCTTTGTTATTCCTGCTTTTGAGCGGGTATTTGCCAGTGCCGGGTCTGATCTGCCGCTGGCAACGCGCATTCTGATGGGGCTGTCGTCTTTCATGCAGAATTACTGGCCTCTGCTGCTGTTGGCTGCCGTAGTGATGTTTTTCGTGGTCCGGCGAGTTCTTGAAACAACCGGAGGACGTTACCTCTGGGATTTGTACAAACTGAAAATTCCCCTG
>CAZMFD010000085.1:3548-7625 GCA_964565445.1 uncultured Geobacteraceae bacterium | reverse complement strand
GAAAAAAATTGCCGACACAAGAGACAGCCGGGCACCCCTGCGGCACACATTCAAACCGCTACCGCTGCTCCCTTCCGGGCCTGACGGGGTTTACGGCCGCCTGTTGCGCAGGACCCGGCTGTCTCTTCTACCGGCAACACTTTCTAACTCGTAGCCTATTATCAATAACCTCCGACAAGGAGCTTTTAAATACCACCAAACGTTCACCAAACGGCTCAAAAATTATCAGCTGCAAGGCGCCTGAGTTTTTGTAGCAAAAGGCGTATAGCTTAATACGTCGTTGCTACAAAAAGGAAGGGAACGCCGCAGATGAGGATTTTTCAGCCGTTTATCGTATGGCGGAGAGGGAGGGATTCGAACCCTCGGTAGCTTTCACTACACCCGCTTTCCAGGCGAGCACCATCGGCCTCTCGGTCACCTCTCCGCGAACCTGGGAAGATACACTAAGCAATTTGAGCCTGTAAAGTTATTTTTGACGGCGTCGCAAAAACTCACCAACTGCTTTGTTGCTACGCTTATTTCACTGCTTCGACGTACGTTAGTACGCCTCATTGCTCAATAACCGCGCGCCTTGCATTTGGCGCTTTTTGCTTAGCCATCCAAATTGATGCTCTTTGCGAAGGCTTCATTTTTCAATCCTCCTCTTCAACCTCGAAGCGGGCATTAATCCGGTATAAAAAAGCAAGAATCTCAGCCACCGCCTGAAACAACTCAGGGGGGATATCCTCCCCCACCGGCACCCGCCCCAGCACCTCAAGCAGATCGGGATCTTCGACAATATCAACACCGGCCGCTTTGGCAGCCAGGATGATGCGCTGGGCAAAATCCCCCTGTCCGCTGGCTACCACTTTGGGGCCGGCCAGGGTTTTCTGGTCGTAATGCAGGGCAACGGCGCGTATTGATTGCGTGCTTCTACCCATCAAGCCCTCGTATCGAGCAGGGTGTTCTGGTGCGGCAGCAGGGATTGCTGCAGTTGCCTCAGCGGATGCTTGGCATCGGCGCTATAGTGAACCTGACGCAGATTCAACTCTGCCAGGGCACCGGCCAGCTCCTCTTCGCAGCCCTTGAGGTATTCCATCTTGTGGCGATCCTCACAGGCCAGGCGCACCACCAATCCTTTATCGGGCAACAGAGTCAGATCGACGCGCATACTGCCGAGGCTGGAGAGGCGAACCGACAGGGACATCTGCACTTCTTCTTTTGGATGTTGCGCAGAGTCCTCTTGCTCTTCGGTCTCCTGGCGGTTGGCGAGCAGGTAACCATCGCTGAGGCCAATCATCGGCAAAGGCAAAAATTGTAATTGCGACTCACTAAAGCGTGCTTTACACAGCTGAAACAACTCAATGCGATTTAGCGGCTCGCGCAGATCCTCACCACTTTTCTGCTGTAAGGTCAGCAGGGTCTGTTTGAGATTAACCAGTGCCTGTTTCTGCTTGCCCAGCAGCAGCTCGCGCTCGAGATGCATCCCAAAAAACTGTGACAAAATCCCTATGGCCTCGCCCTGCGCCGGAACCGGAGGGGCAGCGGTTAGCTGCTGCAACTGCACCGCCACCAATTGCAGCCCCTGTTGCAGGAGGGGTGCAACCCCTTCACGGGTTAACAATTGATGAATTTGGGTAGTCAAACCGTCAATGCGCCCAAGCAGATCAGCTGTCAGCGGCGCATTCAACGCCGGCGTCAGGCGCGGAGCAGCGCTGCCGACCCCCAACAATGTTTTGAGTTCCTGCAACAGCGGCTGCAGCGCTTTGTATACCTCCTGTTGTGGCGGTGGGAGGGGCACAGGCGCCGGCACATGGTTCGTAGCCACCTGCGCCGGGACACCCCCAGCCGTTACGGGCAGAGATGGTACCAGCGCCGGAGATGCCGCCGCCTGTGTTGTACCGGCTGGAAGTTCGAGCTGCACCAGCCATTTTGCCGCCTGTCCGGCAATCTGTTCGGTGACCCCCGGATGGTGGCGCAACAGCTGCAGCGCTTGCGTCCATTCCGGGGTCCGCAATGCCGGCAGCGAACGAACGTCAGCATGTTGACGCAACTGGGAAAAAACCTCAGCCGTCGTCTTTTGCCAATCTTTTGACATTTTTTCGCCCCCCAGCTCGACCAACGGCACCAGTTGCGCCTGCAAGCGCCCCAACAGCTGCACTATCTGGCGTGACTGGGGTACTGAAGCCACCACTGCGGGAAAACGACCTGGCTCCATGGCAACGGGTGCAGGCGACGGAGCAACAAAGTGTGACGCTGCGGGACGCACAAAAAATTCGCCCTCATGGCGCAACCCACGCAGTTGCGCGAGCAGCTGATCGACCTGGCCACGCAACGGGATAAAACGCTCCTGCCCCGGGTCGAGCAGCTGCCGCAGCTGGTTCACCAGCGCCTGCTCCGGCGGGCGCAATTGCTGCGCCAGTTCAGGGCGCTGCAAACGTTCAAGCAAGCCGGACCAGTCAAAGGGCTGTGACAACACCGGTAAGCGCACCGCCAACTGCTCCTGCAGGCGATTGTTCACCACCAGCGCTTCCAGTCGCGGGGTGGTCTGGACGATGCGTAAATCAAGGATCTGCCCGGGCTGCAAGGGGCGCGCACCAACCGGGCGAAAGCGCTCCTTGCCAATTTGCAGAAGCAACTCCTCGCGCGCGTCAGTCGCTACCACCAGAGCGCGCACCAGTTGTTCCGGACGTAAGCCGGCAACAACACCAGAAGCCGAACTGACCGTTGGCAACGAAGGCAGCAGAAACAGATTAGATGGAGAAGGTATGGAAGGAATAGAAGCTATGGACATACGGCCATTATCAGACTTTTCCGCTCAGCAGCAAAGAAAAAATCGCTGATTAGCCACCAGAGCTCCAAGAACACCAAGAAAAACGAGGATCCTACCTGGATTCTGGGTATGTCTTGGTGAACCTGGTGGCTTGGTGGCTAGTTTTTGAAACAGGGACAATCACGACCTGTCAAATCAGTGACATTCGTCCAACGACAACCTGCCCACACCAGAAGAGTGTCAAAAAAACCTGAAGAGCGCACAAAAACTACTGAAATAACGGCACATTAAAAACTGGCATGCGGTTCGCATAAAGAAGAAAAAACCTAAAGACTTTTCCAGCAACACCCGACAAGTCTATTACATCCTGATATTGCAATGAATGAATTGAGTAAAGGCCGCCTTATGATCAACGCAACTGCCCTGGTAATGGCTCACGACAACAACCAGCAAATGCAAATCGTCAAGCAGCTGACAGCAACCGGCCTGTTTAGCAAGATTACGCCCATTGCCTCCATTGCCGATCTGTTCCGGCGCCTGAAAAGTGCGCCGGCCGATATGATCTGCTGGACGGTTAACCGGTTGCACCCGGAAAATAATTGGATCAACCGCCTGCAGGCGCAAAAAAAGTGGCACGATCTGCCCCTGATCGCCTTTGCTGATGATCAGCAGAGCCTGCTCGCCGGCTTTGAACTGGGTGCCAGCGACGCGTTGCAACTGGAGATCAACCAACAGGAACTCAGCGCCCGCATCAAACGTCACCTGCAACGCTGGGAACGCCTGCGTGAGCTGCGCGATGCCCAGGAAGAACTGCAGCGTATGGCTCTGACCGACCCCTTGACCCGTATCGGCAATCGCGCCACCTTTGATCTGAGCATGAAACAGGCCATGGCAAGAAGCCGGCGCAATCAAAGCCCTTACTCATTATTGCTGATCGACCTTGATCATTTTAAAAAAGTCAACGACATCCACGGCCATCAGGCCGGTGATCACATCCTTCAACAGGTCGCCGCTGCAATTAAAAAATCATCGCGTGACACCGATATCTGCTGCCGCTACGGCGGTGAAGAATTTGCCGTGATTCTCCCCGACACCGCCGCATATGAAGCCGATATTCTCGCCCGGCGTATCCATCGCAATATCGCTGTAGCCTCACGCAAACTCCCTCTGGACCATCAGCCGGTGACTGTCAGTATCGGCATCGGCAGCTCCTCCGATATGAATCGCGGCAAGGTTGAACTGATGATTGAGCAGTCCGACCAGGCCCTCTATCGCGCCAAACATCATGGTCGCAATCGTACCGAAATCTGGCATGACAGCGAATC
>CAZMFD010000085.1:0-3448 GCA_964565445.1 uncultured Geobacteraceae bacterium | reverse complement strand
TCAATACGAGCCTGGATGGATTTGATGGCACCGGCAACATCGAAGGACAGCCGGCATAACACGGTGGGATCAAGGGCGTGTTCTTTGAGCTGCCCTTTTAAGAAAATAACCTCGAAGTGCGGCGCCTGGGTTACCCGTGCCACCGCATCAAGCTGAGCTACAGCCCCCCCCTCAATTGGCAGGGTGATTTTTACAACGCGGTAATCGTCAAGGTGGTCAAGAATCGACATGCGACGGTACTATTCCTGTGGAGAGGGGCCAATCACCTTGACCTTGAGGCGCAGTTGCTTGCGCTGTTCTGCCAGGCAAAAAGAGACAATAGCATCCTGATCCTCTTCTTCCAACCCGATAAATTTAAAGGCTGCCATTGGGCCATCACCGTTATCGTAATAATTTACCACCTCGCCGACACACTCGATCACGGCCGGCGGATCATCGATGATAATTTCAAATCCCACCCGCGCACCCTCAGGCAGTTGTTGGGTCACCGGCAAGCGAATCCCACCACCGCTGATATTTACCGATCTGGCCACTGAACTGGCCACCGGATTTGCCTCATCAATCGCCCAGTAACTCACCGACAGATCGGCATCAATCCGGAAATACTCGCGCTTCTGCTTATGAACAAAACTCTCAACCTGCTCAAGCAATAAACGTTCATCAGTTGGCTGATCAACAATCCGCGCCGTGATTGACTTGTGCTCACCGGCAACATCGAGCATCACCCGGCAGGTGGTTTCTTTATCGAGGGAAAGTTTTTCGAGTTGGTCGGGCAGAAAAGTGATTTCAAACTGCAGCCCTGAGATTAATCTGGCGACCCCATCCAGATGGGCGTGTTTTCCCCCATCAAGGGGAAGAGTGATCTTGACAACACGGTAATCCCGCAAATGATCGAGTACAGACATGGCTTGTCACTTTTCTCTAAATCCAGAATGGGAAATTCAGAATATAGAATACAGAATTCAGGAGTCAGGGGCCAACAAAAAATCCAGCCACAAAAAATCCAGTCAGTTTAGCTTCTTATGAAGATTAACTACTGGATTCTAGATTCTCCTGGAGATATCTATTGGCATCTGCCTACATTACCCGACCCCTCGTGCAGCAGCGCGGATATGGGTAACCGGGCGATGATAGCCGGCGACGGCGGTACGGCCACTCTTGATTTGCGCCAGTTCACTGGCAACAACGGCCATGATCCCACGAATTCTTGGCAATAGCAAACGGTTCAACTCAACAATTTGCTCAAGCAACTCATTGCGCTCAATAAACAAAGGGTGCTGCTTCCAGTATTCGCTATCATCAGCATAGAGTTCAAACACGCGCTCATCGTTGACACTGGCGTCATCCTGCAACTGCTGTAACCGCTCAGTATAGGTCTGCAGGACTGCCGGATCGGCCTTTTGCAACAAGCTTTCGAGATGGCGCGCGTGATCAATGATCACCCGGTATTGTTTGATTGATGTACGTAGACATTGTTCCATCTTGATTTTCCCGATCTCAGCTATATATGCGTATCCGAAAGTCCCCCAAGCTATGGTCTCAAAAAGAAACGGCAACCCTTTTCGCTTCAGACGCATCGCCGGCAACGGGTGGCGGCTGCGTTGCGCTGCGGTTGACCTCGATGGCTCCGACAAAACCTTCGCGCAGATCGAGGAGGATGTGCTCTACCGCACGAAGCTTAGTCACACTGTTTTGAGTGCGTGCCTCTGCAAGCTCGTTCATCATAAAGTAATAAAGTCCATCAAGATTATCGGCGATCTCACCACCCGCTTCGCGATCCAGGGTGTTGGAAAATTCAGCGATAATCGCCATGGCCCGACTGACGCCCTCGAGTTTCAAGGATGGCCGGTCTTCCTCAATACCGAGGACTGCCTGACGGGTAAAGCGGATCGCGCCATCATACAGCATGATCAGAATCTGCTCGGGCGAGGCGTTGAGAATCTGACTATTCTTGTACTGATTCATCTGATTAGCATAGGCATTCATTATTTTTTCCCCGTCATCATGTTACTCATCAGATCCATCTGCTGAGTAAGAAAATTGCTTTGTGAATTCATGCTGCTCACCAGCAACTCCATCGCCCCAAAACGCGCCCGCAAACCCTCTTCTTTTTTATCCATCAGGGTTTCCATCCGCGTGATATCAGCATCAATACGTCGCACTGTCGTATCATAACGACTCTGGCTGGTGGCATAAATACCCTCGCGAGAAGCAGTCAGTTTCAGCAGCGCCGAGTTAAAATTTTTCATCACCCCGTCGACGGTATTGTCACCAGCGAGCAACGGTGTAAAGGCAGAAAAATTATTTTCCAATTGCTCATCGAGTTTAATACTGTTCAGGTTTAAAGTTCCATCGCGATTGGTGGCAATCCCCAGTTGTGACAAAGTTTGCAACGGGCCACCGCTATCTACCGGGCTGCCAAGGATCGACTGCAGCTGGCGTTTGACGGAATTCACCATAGCGTCGCCACGCAACACATCACTTAAATTTTCGGGGGGCGCAGCGTCATCCCCTTCCGCAGCAGCGGGTTCCTGGGCGCCAAAGCGGTCATAACCGGCAGCGATCCACTTCATGACACCGTTGTAGGCATCAACAAAATCAGTGATTTTTTCTTTCAGTACAGAGGTATCAGCAGTCACCGCCATGACATTGCTTTGAAATTGGGGCGCATCGGCCCACTCATGCGACGGAACCCCGACCTCCTCCGTCCCGCTGGACAGTTGTTCGCTAACCTGGTGGAGGTTGATGCTCACCCCGCTGATGACTCCGCTCAAGGTATTACTGTCACTAACCACCTTGATCCCGTCAACGTAAGCGACTGCTTGTTGCGCGGCGCGAACCTGGTCAAGGGAAAATCCCCCGGCGCTGCCGGTCAGATCAAATACCGGATCAAAATTTACCCCGGCGTTATCACCGGTCAGCACCATGCGGTAAGGGGAGTCACCGCTGCCATCGTTAATAATACTGGCACGCACTCCGGTATCACCGGCCTGCTTGTTGATGGCATCGACCAGTCCGCCGAGAGAATTGTTGCTGTCATCAATCGTAATGACCGTATCCCCTAACGTCAGCGTGCCACTACCGAAGATATTTGTGCTGGTTGAGGCCACACCAGTACTAACACTTTTCTGCGCCTGGGCGAGTTGCGCCACCGCGACATCGTAACTGCCGGTCTGGGCACCATTGCTGGTCGCAGTAAAAGGAGCACTGGAGGCCACCTCGACTTTGCTGGTGCGCACATCGCCGGTCAGGTTCAGGTTCGACACCGCGCCACGCAGAGTCTCTAGATGATCACGCAACTGACCATAAGCTTTCAGCCGTGTGGCCTCGTATTCTTTCTGAGCTTCGAGGCGCTCGACCGGACGGCGTTCGATACTCATCAGGCCGGAAATAATATCCTCGGTGGGTAATCCCGTTGCCAAGCCTCCAAAGGTTATTTCCGACATAA
>CAZMFD010000084.1:4517-7867 GCA_964565445.1 uncultured Geobacteraceae bacterium | reverse complement strand
CCTGAAAAGACAGGGGCGGGTTTTCCGAATTTAAAGCCGCGCGTGCCCACGCTCCCTTACCCGGGGAGTTAAAAGTGGATGTTTCGTCGGCAGGTCTTCTGACTTGCGAGCTTTCGGTGACGTTTGTTACCGAATCATCGGACAGCCTTCCCAGTAAAAACCAGTGGCATGATTGTCCAATAATCTAACTCGCTTACAGCGGCGGGTCCGTGGAGGATTCTCACCTCACTTCCCGTTGTCGGTATACCCAGCATAGAGCGACAAGCCTTGCGGCACCAGCGAAACGTTCAAATTGTGAGTCGGTTATAGGGACTCTTGCCGGGAGAAGTCAAGAATTATTCCTGAGATTGGCATTTTCAAGGACTGTTAAAACATGTAAGAATACTTACTTATTCTATACATCATTCATTGGTATTTGAAGGAAAGGAATCTAATCATGATTTTTGAAGATATCGGGCTGCAGGTGCCCAACATTCTTCTGCCGAAAAAAGAAGTCGACATGCAGCGCTGGGCGGTTATCGCCTGTGACCAGTATACCTCGGATCGCGATTACTGGCGCCATCTGGACGAACAGATCGGCATGGCACCATCAACCTTAAGGCTGACTTTGCCGGAGGTGTATCTGGAGGACTCGGACGTGGAGGAGCGTATCCAGGCGATCAACCGCACGATGGAGACCTACCTGGCGCAAGGAATTCTGGAAGAACAGCCGCCCGGGCTGATCCTGGTCAATCGGAGCACCTCTGCTGTTCCTTCACGCAAAGGGTTGATGGTCGCACTGGATCTGGAGCGTTATGACTATCGTCCAGGTTCACAGAGCCTGATCCGTGCCACCGAAGGAACCATCATCGAACGGCTGCCGCCGCGCATCCGGGTGCGGGAAAACGCGCCGATTGAACTGCCTCATATCATGGTGCTGATCGATGATCCGCAGTATACCGTGATTGAGCCATTGTTCGAGGAGAAGTTGGAGAAGGTTTATGATGTCGAACTGCTGTGCCAGGGCGGGCATCTGAAGGGGTATCGCGTTGATCAACCGGAATTACTTGAGCAGGTTGCTAAGGCGCTGGAAAAACTCGCGGATCCGCAATCCTATCGCACCCGTTATAATATTGAAGGGGAAGTGATGCTCTATGCCATGGGAGACGGCAACCACTCCTTCGCTACGGCCAAGGCGATCTGGGAACAACTCAAGGAAGAGGCTGGTGATCCCCAACGTGTGATGGATCATCCGGCACGCTTTGCTCTGGTGGAACTGGTTAACGTCCATGATCCGGGGTTGGAATTTGAGGCGATTCACCGGGTGCTGTTCGATGTTGATGGCGAGGCCCTTAAACAACAGATGGATGGTTTTTTTGACCAGCGCGGCATGCCATTGACAATGAACGCGTGTACGGATTTGAAAGCAGCCAAGGCATATATTGATGAGGCTCAGGCCGAGCATGCTTTTGTCATGGTCGTGGCCGGCAGATTTTTTGTCTGCGACATCTCCGATCCTGAATTTACCCTCGAAGTGGCGTCGTTGCAGGCCTTTCTTGACGACTTTTTAGGCCGCAACGCTGACGTACGAATTGACTATATCCACGGGGAAGATGAAGTGACTGAGATGGGCAGCAAAAAAAACAGTGCCGGCTTTTTCCTGCCGTCTATCTCCAAACACGATCTGTTCAGGACCATTGTCCTTGACGGTGCCCTGCCGCGTAAAACCTTCTCCATGGGCGAGGCTGACGAAAAGCGGTTTTACCTGGAATGTCGGCGCATTAAGGCAGACACGGCATGACCGCCGATACCGTCCCGGTTAAGTACATTGTCTTCGATCTGGGCAAGGTCCTGATCGACTATTGTTATGATGATTTCTTTGCTCTGATGCGTTCTCGCGGCGTACATGTCGCCGAAGTCGAAGATTTTCTGATTCAGGTGCGCTTGCATGACTATGAGCATGGTCACCTGGACTGTCATGAGTTTCTTGCCGGGATGAATCGACTCCTTACCGATCCTCTCAGTCACGAGCAGTTGACGGAGGCCTGGAACGGTCTCTTTGCTCCGATACCGGAAATGCTGGAGTTAGCTCGGGAGTTGAAAAACCACTATCCGGTTTATCTGCTCTCAAATATCGGCAAGCTCCACTGGGATTTTTTGTCGTTGACATATAATCTGGACACTTTTTGTCACGCTCGCCTGGCGTCATTCGAAACCGGTGCCATGAAACCAGCCGCCATCATTTACCAGGCCGCACAAGAGCGTTTTGCGCTGGAGCCTGAGCACACCCTGTTTATTGATGACAAACCGGAAAATATCCGCGGTGCCACAGCCTGTGGCTGGCAGGGTTTTGTTCATCGCGATTCGGCTTCCACCAGGAAGCATCTGCATGAATTGATCGGTTTTGCCGGCTGATGTAAATACTGTAAGCGCAGCAGGGACATTGGATAGACCCAAACAGGTTTACGAATTAAAACGAGGAATTTTTCGTTGTGACAAGGAAATCATGGGCTTGAGCGGAGGCGTACACATGTACGCCGCACAAACAAGGCTGCAGATTGACGCAGCCACAGCGGAAAAGGACCGTTTTCGGACGGAAACCAGATGAATGCACTGTTCCAGTTGATAGACCGTTTTTTGCCGCGCCGTCTGCAGGTCAAGCTCAGCCTGCTGGTAACGATTCTATTGATTGTTCTGGTCAGCCTGATCGGCGCTCTGTTCTCTGATTTTTCTGAGCGCACCCTGCGTGAGCAATTGGGACGTAAAGCGCTGGATATCGCCCAGTCGGTGGCGATGAATCCCCTGATCATTGAGGGCATAGAAAAACGAGATGTCGCGTCGGTTCAATCCTTTGCCGAGCAGCTGCGCGACGTAACCAGGGCGGAATACGTCGTCGTTGGTGATCGTGAGGGAATTCGTCTATCGCACCCGCAGCCGGATCGGATCGGCAAGGCTTTTGTCGGTGGTGATCTCGGTCCGGCCCTAACCGAAGGACGATCTTACGTGTCAGCCGCGATCGGCACCCTCGGCCCGTCATTACGAGGTATTACCCCGGTCCTTGATGATGATGGGCACGTTATCGGTTTTGTTGCGGTCGGTTATCTCACCAGTCAGATAAACGATCAGATCCGTTCACAACGCAATGAAATTATCGGTTATGTTGGCGTTGTGCTGTTATTTGGTGTCTTTGGTGCAACGCTGATCGCTCGTGGTCTCAAGGCTGCGATCATGGGCCTTGAAGTCCATGAGATCGGAGCCCTGTTTAAAGAGCGCAGCGCGATTATCGGCGCCGTTCGTGAAGGGATTATCGCGGTGGACGGGCATGGACATCTGACCTTTGTCAATACCGCCGCACTGAAATATCTTGAGCG
>CAZMFD010000084.1:1533-4417 GCA_964565445.1 uncultured Geobacteraceae bacterium | reverse complement strand
ACCCATGAGTATTCCAACAAGATGCATACCATTGCCGGGCTGATTCAGCTTGAAGCCTATCAGGAAGCTCTTGATCTGGTGATTAACGAGTCCAGTGGCTACCAGGAACTGGTGCGTACCCTGGCTGAAACGGTTCCTGATCCGGTGATTGCCGGATTGATTCTGGGTAAATACAATCGCGCCTGTGAACTCAAGATTGCGATGGAGTTTGATCCGCAGAATTCCTTCGCTGATCTGCCATCCAGCCTTGATCGTGATGCGCTGGTAACCATTCTTGGGAATCTGCTGAATAACGCCTTTGAAGCCGTGCGGGAACGGGGCAACCAGATGCTGGTGCGTTTATATTTGACCGATCTGGGCCCCGATCTGGTGATTGAGGTGGAAGATTCCGGGGTTGGCGTTTCTCCTGCCATCGCTGAGAACCTGTACGATCTGGGTGTAACAACGAAAGAAGGGAAGGGGCGCGGCACCGGACTGCCGCTGGTCAAGCATGCGGTTGCGCGGTTGCAGGGAGAAATTACCTACAGCGAAGGGGAACTTGGTGGTGCTTTATTTACTGTGATGATACCCAAGCAGCAAAAGGCTAACTGATGGTCACAGAAAAGATCAGAGTCCTGGTAGTCGAGGATGACCTGCGCATTGCCGATCTGCATCAACGCTTTGTCGGCAAGCTGGAGGGTTTTGAAGTCGTCGGAGTCGCTGTACGGATCGATGATGCGCTGGAGATGATTGAGGCATTGCAGCCCGATCTGGTGCTGCTCGATCTGTTCTTTCCTGAAGGTAACGGCATGGACCTGTTGCGTCAAATCCGTGCCGGTGACCAGCCCTGTGACGTGATCCTGATTACTGCCGCTCGCGAAATGACAACCCTCCAGAATGCCCTGCGCGGCGGGGTCTTCGACTATATCGTCAAGCCGGTGTTTTTCCCGCGTTTTCAGGAATCTCTGCAGAATTTCCGTACTCTTCATCTGGCCTCCCGCAGTGGTGCTTCGCTGGAACAGAAAGATGTGGACCGTTTGCTGCATGCGCAGATTCCACTGGTAGCGGATGCTGGCTCCTTGCCGGTGCCCAAAGGGATCGATCCTTTAACCCTGGGCAAGGTTCGGCAGGTGTTTGATGACCCACAGGTAGCTGATTTGAGTGCCGAGGACGTCGGAAAAACAATCGGTACCAGCCGCTCCACCGCGCGCCGCTATCTGGAATATCTAACCACCGAAGGGTATCTTAAAGCCGACCTGATCTACGGGGTTGTCGGCCGCCCGGAACGCCGCTATGTGCGGAGTCGCTAAAGCAACAGCTGCTTTTTTGGTCGTGAGCACAATCACCACAATCCCCACAAAAGAATAAACTCTTTTTAATTCCACAATGTTTACAGTTTGATCAATGACTCCTAGTCTGGTGAAAACGAGGTTCCGGGTTTCCTGCTCCCGGCTTACCGCTCACCAGTTTCTCTAAGGAGTCTGCCATGTTGTATATCCAATTTCTTTTCTTGCTGCTGATCCTCTATATCGGCAGTCGCTATGGTGGTATCGGTCTGGGCGTTGTTTCCGGTATCGGCCTGACGATTCAGGTGTTCATCTTTAAGATGCCACCCACCAGCCCACCGATTACCGTCATGCTGATCATTATTGCGGTGGTGACAACGGCCGCTATTCTTGAAGCGGCTGGTGGCTTGAAATACATGTTGCAGGTCGCCGAGCGGTTGTTGCGCTCCAAACCGAAAATGGTAACGATACTGGGCCCACTGGTCACCTACACCATGACCTTCATGCTCGGAACCGGCCATGCCGTTTATACCATCATGCCGATCATCGGCGATGTTGCCCTGAAAAACGGCATCCGTCCGGAACGTCCCATGGCCTCAGCTTCGGTCGCATCACAAATGGGCATTACCGCCAGCCCGATCTCAGCTGCTGTTGTCTACTATCTGTCGCAGATGACCGATCTGGTCCCTGACCTGACCCTGCTATCGATTCTGATGGTCACGGTTCCAGGTACCCTGGCCGGGGTACTGCTGATGTCCCTTTACAGTATGCGCCGTGGTGTGGAGCTGGAAAAAGATCCCGAATATCAGCGTCGCCTGCAGGATCCGTTGTGGAAAAAACGGATTGAGGAAACTACTGCGACAACCCTCGGTGAAACCCTTCCAACCTCGGCTCGCAATGCGGTGTTGATCTTTCTGTTGGCCCTGGCTTCAATCGTTGTCGTTGCTATGATTCCCGAACTGCGAACCCTTAACCCAGGTGAAAAACCAATCAGCATGGCCGTCATCATTCAGATGATGATGCTGGCCTTTGGCGGTCTGATCCTGATCGTCACCAAAACCAAAGCCTCGCTGGTGCCTGAAGGGGTCGTCTTCAAGTCGGGAATGGTGGCCGCCATCGCCATCTTCGGTATCGCCTGGATGAGCGACACCTACTTTAAATTCGCCCTGCCCAGTTTCCAGAGCGGTATTACTGAAATGGTCACCGCTCATCCCTGGACCTTTGCCCTGGCCATGTTCGTGGTTTCGGTGGTGGTCAACAGCCAGGCCGCAACCTGCCGGATGATGCTCCCCGTAGGACTCGCCCTCGGATTGCCGCCGGCGCTGCTGATCGCGGTTATGCCTTCCTCGTACGGTTATTTCTTTATCCCCAACTATCCATCGGATATCGCCACCGTCAACTTTGACAGTACCGGTACCACCAAAATCGGCAAGTGGTATTTTAACCACAGCTTCATGGTTCCCGGCCTGATCGCCGTACCCACGGCATGTATTGTCGGTTACATTATTGCGATGGTTGTGATTGGCATGTAAGCAAAGACTCATTGTAGTGCCACCGCCCCTTGCGTCTACATGATGCAAGGGGCGGTGTTGTTTGTCAGCCCTTGCGGAGGGATGTTC
>CAZMFD010000084.1:0-1433 GCA_964565445.1 uncultured Geobacteraceae bacterium | reverse complement strand
TATGAGGAGTGGGTACGCACGAACTTGCCGGGAGCTGATGTGCGTACCTACAAGGGGGTGCCCGATATGGTGCTCGAAGTGATAAACGGTCGCATAGATGGTTTTATCACCGACCGGATTGTCGGAGCCATGGCGATAGATGAGCGCAATGCTCCAATTCAGATGGTGGGCTCGTTGCTCTACGAAGAGCGCATGGGTATTGCTCTGCGTCAGGGTAATCCGGAATTGAAAGAAGCGATCAATGCTGCGTTAGTCGAAATGAAAGAAGATGGAACCTATCGAGATATCAGCATGAAGTGGCTTAAGGTTGATGCACGTTAAATGAGTTGACCGGCATTCCCTTTAACGTGGGGAATGCCGGTCAACGGCGGAAGGATTCCTGATATGCTCGATTTATCGGTGATTATTCATTATTTCCCCTTCTTTCTAAAAGCTGCCGTACTGACTCTTCAGATTTCGGTGATTTCGCTGGTTCTGGGGTTACTTTTCGGTCTGATAGCGGCACTCTGTGTTTTATCGAAAAATCCACTCCTCCAATGGACAGCCCGTTTTTATGTCTGGCTGATTCGCTCGACGCCGTTGCTGGTGCAACTATTCATCATCTATTTCGGTTTTCCTCAATTTGGTCTGGATTTAAGCCCGTTCTGGTCCGGGGTTCTGGCGTTGTCATTGAATACCGGTGCTTATAATGCCGAGACGATTCGCGGGGGAATACTGTCGATTCCCGGTGGCCAGATTGAAGCGGCACGTTCACTCGGCATGAGTCCTTCTTTGACCATGCGCCGCATTGTCCTGCCGCAGGCGCTGCGTCTTATTATTCCGCCCCTGGGTAATAATTTCGTCATTCTCATCAAGGATACTTCTCTGGTGTCGACTATTACCCTCGTGGAGTTAACCCTGACCGCGCAGCGTTTGATCGGTTCAACCTATAAGCCTTTTGAAATGTATCTGATGGCGGCATTCTTTTATGCCCTGCTGACAACCGCAGCCACCCTGTTGCTGAAAAAACTTGAAACTCGTGCTGCCTGGAGCCACGCGTGAACACAGAGATAAAAAAAACTGCAGCACCGATGATTGATATCCGCAAACTGCATAAAAGCTTCGGAGATCTGGAGGTTCTTAAAAATATTGACCTGCAGATTGCCGACAGTGAGGTTCTGGTGTTGATTGGTCCAAGTGGATCAGGGAAAAGTACCCTGCTCCGCTGTCTGAACCATCTGGAAAAACCAACCACCGGAGAAATCTACATTAATGGCGAGCTGATTAACCGTAGCGACTTGTCGCCGCGTGCTTTCCAGCGCCATCTGAACAGCGTTCGTACGCATATGGGAATGGTTTTTCAGCATTTTAATTTGTTTCCACATAAAACCGTCCTCGAAAATATTATAGAAGCCCCGGTTCAGGTATTAAAGCAAAAGCGCGAAGAGGCGCAA
>CAZMFD010000083.1:0-8238 GCA_964565445.1 uncultured Geobacteraceae bacterium | reverse complement strand
AAGAAGTGCTTATTTGCCGGAAGAAAAATATTCCTGCAGAAAATCAGCCTTAAACGCAGCAAAATCGCCCGCCTCAATCGCCGTACGTGCCTGTGCGACCATGTTCAGATAAAAACGTACATTATGAATAGCTGACAGAGTTGCCGATAAAATCTCGTTGGCATTGAACAGGTGATGCAGATAGGCGCGGCTGAAATTGGTGCAGCAATAGCAATCGCAGGAAGGATCGACGGGAAAAAAGTCGCGACGGAAATTACGATTGGTCAGACGGATTTTTCCGCGCTTGGTAAAGAGCGTAGCGCTGCGGGCATAGCGCGTCGGAATGACGCAGTCAAACATATCCATGCCGCGCTCAATCGATTCGAGAATATCCTCCGGCAGCCCAACCCCCATCAGGTAGCGCGGTTTGTGCTGCGGCATGTGTGGTTCGGTGTCGTCAACCACTTTTTTCAGCAGTTCCAGCCCCTCCCCAACACTGACGCCACCGATGGCGTAGCCGGGAAAATCAAGAGCTTCAAGTTGCTCAGCGCACTCACGGCGTAAATCCGGGTAGACACTGCCTTGAACGATGCCAAACAGGGCCTGTTCGTCAGGACGCTGGTGGTGCTGCAGGCAGCTTTGCGCCCAGCGCAGGGTTTTTTTGATCGACTTGGCCGAATAGTCGTGAGTAGCGGGGTAGGGGATACACTCATCGAAGGCCATGATGATATCCGATCCCAGATCGTTCTGAATCTGCATGGCCTCTTTGGGTCCGAGAAATATCTCATCACCGGTGCCCTCGTGGCGAAAGTGCACCCCGTCTTCACCAATTTTTTTGTTCGGCAGGGAGAAAACCTGAAAGCCGCCACTATCAGTGAGGATCGGGCGTTTCCAGTTCATGAAGCGGTGCAGGCCACCGGCTTTTTTGATGAGGGCTTCACCGGGCTTGAGGTGCAGGTGGTAGGTGTTGGAGAGGATAATCTGCGCCTGGGTTTCTTCAACCTGGGCCGGGGTCATGGCCTTGAGGGCGCCATGGGTGCCGACCGGCATAAAGATCGGGGTTTCGATGGTGCCGTGGGGGGTTTGAAGCCGACCGCGGCGGGCGCGGGTTTGCGCATCTTGTGCAAGCAAGGTAAAGTGAAACATCTGCATTTTCTCCTGTTCGGGCAATAGTGCCGGTTGACGCGTCTGACGTATAACAAAATCCACGCCCGCTTGCAATCACAACGGAGGTTTCATGCCCCTGTCCATCCCCCCTCCGCGCTGGTTGGATCGTCTTGATTGCGCACAGATGACCTTTGTCCTGACGCTGGTTGAAAAAGTTGATCTGCCGGCGCTGGCGTTGTTGCAACTACGGCGTGAATTTTCATCGCTGCTGATGACGCTGGAAGAACAGAGCGGTATTCAGGTTGCCCGCTTAGTGAACGATCTGCTTTTTCCACCGCCGGCGCTTGATCCGGTGGTTCAGCGCCAGGTGCAAAAGCCACCGGCGGCAGTGATATTTTCGCCCGATGCTGTTACTCCGGGAGGCTTTGCCGGAGGTCATCAATTCAAGCTTCCGACATTGTTTGTCGGGGATGGCGTTGTGGCGATCGAAGCTTTTATCCTGTTGCTAGAGCTGCTCGGTCAACGTGGCATCTATAAAGGCCAGGGACGTTTTGATGTCGCCGGCGATTGTTTCCCTCCTACTATTGTGCCACTGTCCTGGTTATTGAACCGACAGCCCGCTTCATTTGATCAGGTAAAACTTGAAATAGTGACACCAATGAGGTTGTTAAATAAAGGAAAACCATTGTTCAGGTTTGACTTTAATAACTTTTTTCATGCGCTACAGCGGCGGCTCAACCATCTAGCCATTGCTCATGGTGATGCGGTTACTGATAATGATAATGACCGCTATGAGCAGTCTGCAACCATTGTTTGCGACGACGAATCACTACACTGGCAGGATTGGCGACAACTTGAGCAGGGGCGCAAACGACAAGGGATCGGAGGGCTGACCGGAAGCTTAACCTTGTCAGGGGATGCTCTGGCAGAAGTGTGGTGGCTCCTCGAACTGGGGTCGTTGCTGCATGTTGGTAAAGGGGCTTCCTACGGTTTTGGCCGCTTCCGCTTGTTGCAATGTGCGTAGACCATGAGGCTTTTTTTCCGTACAATACCCGCAGAGCTTTTTTTACTGCTGACGGAGGTGTGATATGTTCTGGTTTGTGTTGTTACTGATCCTGCTGGGTGGTGGTTTTTATTTCTATCAGCGGTTGGTTGCCCTGGAGCGGGAAATTCGCGCCGAGCAGGAGCGGGAGAAAGAACTGCAGGCACAGCAGGTGAATGAAGAAACTGGTGTTGCTGCGCCCCAAGAAAAAGCATCAGCACCGCCGTCACCGGCGGCTACCGCAGCTGAAAACCCTGCCACTGAGGTAGTTGAAAATCCCATTTTACGGCTAATTTGTGCACAACCTGGGGTTGTTCAGTCCAATGTTTATGCCGAAGTGCCGCAATTAAACAAGAAACAGACGCAGCAGATGATCCGGGAGCTGGTCGATGCGGGTAAAATTCGCCGCGAGCGACTGGGCAGTTCGTTCAAGTTGTATCTGGCTTGAATCATCAATGGGGGAACCGCGATGAAACGATTCCCCCATTGAAAGTAAAGTTAACTACAGGTTCTTCAGATTATAGAAGACCTCTTTGCCACGGAAAATGGCGGTGTCTTCCAGTTCATCTTCGATGCGCAGCAGTTGATTGTATTTACAGACCCGGTCGGTGCGGCACAAAGACCCGGTTTTGATCTGGCCGGCATTGGTGGCAACGGCCAGATCGGCAATGGTGGTATCCTCAGTTTCGCCGCTACGGTGGGAGATAACTGCCGTGTAGCCGGCGCGTTTTGCCATTTCGATGGCATCCAGGGTTTCCGTCAGGGTGCCGATCTGGTTGACCTTGATGAGGATCGAATTGGCAATCCCCTTGTCGATCCCTTCCTGGAGAATTTTGGTGTTGGTGACAAATAAATCGTCGCCGACAATCTGGATTTTGTTCCCGAGTTTTTCCGTCATCAGTTTCCAGCCGTCCCAGTCGTTTTCAGCCATGCCGTCTTCGATGGAAACAATCGGGTAGCGCGCTACCAGATCCTCATAGAAGGCCACCAGTTCAGCGGCGGTTTTAAGGGGTTGTTTTTCGTTGCCAAGGTTGTATTTGCCATCCTGGTAAAGTTCTGAGGCGGCGACATCGAGTGCCAGCAGGATATCTTCACCCGGCTTGTAGCCGGCGGCCTTGATCGCTTCGACAATCACCTCCAGGGCTTCTTCGTTGCTCTTTAAGTCAGGAGCAAATCCGCCCTCATCACCAACCGCGGTGTTGTAACCCTTGCTCTTCAGAACCTTTTTTAAGGCATGAAAGATTTCCGCACCCATGCGCAGCGCCTCTTTAAAACTTTCCGCACCGGCCGGCATAATCATGAATTCCTGAATGTCGACATTGTTGTCGGCATGTTCACCACCATTGATGATATTCATCATCGGCAGGGGGAGCTCCTTGGCGTTGCAGCCACCGATGTACTGATAAAGGGGGAGCCCGGCATCTTCTGCTGCGGCCTTGGCACAGGCCATGGAAACGCCGAGCAGGGCATTAGCGCCGAGCTTGCTTTTAAAATCGGTACCATCAAGCTCCAGCAGTTTGCGATCGATGCCGATCTGGTCGCTGGCTTCCCATCCCTGCAATTCGACGGCGATTATTTCATTGACATGCTCAACCGCTTTGAGCACGCCTTTGCCCAGATAGCGGCCCTTGTCGCCGTCGCGCAATTCCAGCGCTTCACGTTCACCGGTTGATGCGCCACTTGGTACTGCCGCTCTGGCGATCACGCCGGTTTCGAGGGCGACCTCAACCTCAACCGTCGGGTTACCGCGTGAATCAAGTATTTCGCGTGCATAGATATCAATGATTTCGCTCATGTTTGTCCCCTTGTCAGATATGCTGTAAAAAGATATGGTTCGCTCTGTCGGCATTAACGGATCGGACAGAAAACCTGAAATTCGCGCCTTATTAATTTATAGCACAGGATCTGTTTGTGTTGAGGTCTTTTTAACAGGAAAGAAGATGGAAGAAAAGAATCACCCGGCGCCGGAGTTAAGCGTTATTGTTCCGGTGCTCAACGAGGCCGCAGAACTGCCGGGGTTTCTCGTCAATCTGCGCCGTCAGCAGCAACTAGTCTTCGAGATCATCGTTGTTGACGGCGGCTCGACCGACGCGACGTTAAAACTGTTGCAGCAAGAACAGGTTCAAGTGATCAGCAGCCCCCGGGGGCGCGGTCATCAGCTAAATGCCGGTGCGGCAGAAGCCCGGGGTGACTGGATGTTGTTTCTGCACGTCGACAGTCGCTTTGCCGATCCCTTGGCCTGGCGCAACGGGATCGATTTTTTGTCACGGAGCAGCAACAGGCGCATCGCCGGTCATTTTGCTTTGAGTTTTCTGACCGCTGGACAGAAAAAGGGGAGAGGTTACGACTTTTATGAGCGTAAGGCCCGCTCGTCCCGACCGGAAACCATTCATGGTGACCAGGGATTTCTGCTCCATCGCAAGCTTAAGCAGGGGGTCGGTCGCTTTCGCACCGATCTACCGGTGATGGAAGATACCGATTTTGCCGAACGCTTACGTGCTGTCGGACAGTGGCAGTTGCTACCGGCAGTGATCCAGACCTCCACCCGGCGTTTTGCCGCCGAAGGCCTGTGGCAACGGCAACTGCTGGGGGCCCTGATGATGTGCTTTCGCAGTATCGGCTGGCACGAGTTTTTTGACCGGGCACCAGCGGTTTACCGCATGCAGACTGATACCCAGCGCTTGCAACTTGCTCCTTTTTTTGATCTGGTTGCTGAATTGCTCGCGACTAAACCAGTACTCCAGCGCTGGCACCTATGGTACGCCAGTGGCAGCTATGTGCTGCGTCACGGCTGGCAACTGTTTTTTGCTGCTGATTGTCGTCGCGCTTTCCGACAGGGGCGCTCAACGGCGGACACCCCGGATGTCTGGCAGTTCTGGTGTGTACCGATCTATGAATGGCTTACGGGCAATCCTGCCGCCCGCGCCCCGGCAGCACTGTTGCTGCGTTTGTGGTTCGCTGCTATGCGCAGCTGGTTGCGCCACAAGGAGATGGTCGAGGGCTGCTGATGGTGCCGTTATTGCTCCGGGCGCTGTTGCCGTCTTGTCCCTGATCCGGTGAATGTGCTACACATTTATAACAATCTTCGAACTATTGTTGCTTGCTGTGGCGGTTTAATCTTAAGGTGTGAACACGGGATAAACCGGGCGGCGAGGAAACCCAAAAAAGGAGAAAACAACGGTGTCAGCTTTTAGTGATTTTAAAGTCAAAGACCTCAGCCTGGCTGAATGGGGGCGCAAGGAAATTCTCCTGGCTCAGGAAGAAATGCCCGGACTGATGGCCCTGCGTGACGAATACCAGGGGAAGTTTCCGCTTAAGGGAGCGCGGATCACCGGCTCACTGCACATGACAATTCAAACCGCCGTATTGATTGAAACCCTGATTGATCTGGGTGCCAGGGTGCGTTGGTGTTCGTGCAATATTTTTTCCACCCAGGATCATGCCGCGGCGGCGGTTGCGGTTGGTGATGAGGGGACGGTTGCGGATCCTGCCGGTGTTCCTGTCTTTGCCTGGAAAGGCGAAAGTCTGGAAGAATACTGGTGGTGTACTGAACAGGCCCTTACCTGGCCGGATGATGAGGTCCCCAACATGATTCTTGATGATGGCGGTGATGCCACTCTCTACGTGCTTAAAGGGAGTGAGTGGGAGCGGGCCGGCTGTCCCGAGGTCACAGAAGAAGATCCGGAAGACTGGCGCGAGCTGGTTTCCTCTCTGCGTGAATCGATTGCCGCTAATCCCGACAAATGGAGCCGGAGTGCGGCTGCCATCAAAGGGGTTACTGAAGAAACTACCACCGGTGTTCATCGCCTGCATCAGATGGCGGAAGAAGGGGTGTTACAATTCCCGGCCATGAATGTTAACGACGCGGTAACCAAGTCCAAGTTTGACAATGTTTATGGCTGCCGACATTCCCTGGTGGACGGGATTATGCGGGCGACGGATGTCATGCTGTCCGGTAAGGTGGCAGTGATCTGTGGTTATGGCGACGTCGGCAAGGGATGCTGCCAGTCACTGCGAGGCCAAGGTGCCAGGGTGATCGTTACTGAAATCGATCCGATCTGCGCCCTGCAGGCCTTGATGGAAGGCTATGAGGTCAAGCGGGTAGAGGATGTGCTTGATTTTGCTGATCTTTACATCACTACGACCGGCAACAAGAACGTTATTACCCTTGAGCATATGCGCCAGATGAAGAACAATGCCATCGTTGGTAATATCGGCCACTTTGACAATGAAATTGAAATGAATGCCATCGAAAAGGATTCAACGGTAATCCGGGAGAAAATCAAGCCCCAGGTCGACCGCTGGTTATTTGACGATGGTCATGGTGTGATTGTCCTGGCTGAGGGCCGCTTGCTGAATCTGGGTTGTGCGACCGGTCATCCAAGCTTTGTCATGTCCTGTTCATTCTCTAACCAGGTCATGGCACAGATCGAGCTGTTTACCAACACCGATGCTTATGCCAACAAGGTTTATGTCCTTCCTAAATTATTGGATGAGAAAGTCGCGCGGTTACACCTGGATAAACTCGGAGCCAAGCTGACCGTGCTCTCTGATGAACAGTCACGCTATCTGGGGATTCCGACCACCGGGCCTTATAAGCCTGATACCTATCGATATTGATGCCTGGTGATAAAGAATCGGATCTTTTTAAGCTGAAGAAGTGAACTGAAAATGATTGACTGCGGCAGCCTCAAACCTGGTTTGGGCTGCCGTTTTTTATTGTTTGACGCCGAGAAACAGCCAGACTGCCAGCAGGGTGAAGATCAGATTGGCGGTCCAGGCCGCTAGCAGTGGCGGCAGGGCGCCGGCATAGCCGAAGGAAATAACGGCTGATTGGATAATGAAGTAGGCAGCACCGATGGCAAGACTTAAGCCCACCCCCAGGGCCAGGTTGCTCTGACGACCTCGTTGCAGGGCAAAGGGGATGCCCAGCAATCCCATGACCAAGCCGGTAAAGGGCGCAGCAAGCCGCGCCTGCAGGTCAACGCGCTGGCGCGTAGCGTCGTAGCCTTCCTGTTCTAATCGCTCCGTCAGTTGGGCTAATTGCCGCGCGCCCAGTTCAGCATTTAAATCTTCCTCCCGGGCAAAATCATCAATCAGGCGATCAATGCTCAGGGGATAATTTTCCAAGCGCCTGGTCTGCTCCAGTGTGCCGGATTGGGGATCAAAGGAGCGCTCGATTCCTGATGGTGCCAGCCATTGCTGATCACGCAGTTCCGCCTCACCGGCATCGATCCGTCGGACGATGTTTGTTCCTTGATCGAACTCAAAGATGGTGACCCCCCTTAATTTCTGTTCGCGGGTTTTTACCAGATCGATATTGATAATTCGGTTGTCGCTGCGATACCAGATTTTACTGTGGGTCAGGCGGGTTTGTTCACGACCGCGCAGTTTGACCTCTACCAGTTCATTCAGTGTCCGCACGTTCCAGGGCACCAGATATTCATGCACCAGCAGCTGTAGAGCGCACAGCAACACAATGATGACGAGCAACGGCCGGGTGATGCGCGAGAGGCTGATGCCGCAGGCGCGTAATGCGGTCATTTCATTGGTACGGCCGAGGCCCCCGAGAGTCAGCACCATACTGGTCAGGATTGCCAACGGGAGGATTTGCACAAAAATAAAAGGGATGCTGTGACCCAGGTAGGTCAGGTATTCGTTTAGTCCCGCCCCATAATCGATAAAGCGGTCAACCTTTTCAAAAAAATCCACCAGCAGGTAAATGCCGATAAAGGCGCCGCAGCACAGGCCCAGAATCCTGAAAAAATAGGCGACCATCAAGCGACTGACAATGCTCATTGCGAGCCTCCGGGGCGCCGCTTGGTCAGCAGGCGCAGTAGGCCGTTCCACAGTTGTAGGTGAAGCAGTACCGGGCGTTCACTGGCAGCGCGGTAAAAAAAGAATGAGCCGCCGCCGAGAAACACCAGATTCGGCAGCCAGAGGATAAGGGCTGCCGGTAGAATCCCTTTATCGGCAAGGGTGCCGGCAAAACTTAAGAGGATGTAGTAAACCAGAAAGACCACCAGCGCCAGGGCAAAGCCCGCTCCCTTGCCGGAGCGCTGTGATTGCAGGCCGAGGGGGATGCCGATCAGAATCAGAACCAGGGGGGC
>CAZMFD010000082.1:0-9017 GCA_964565445.1 uncultured Geobacteraceae bacterium | reverse complement strand
CGCTACGATGCAGCGCCTCAAAGAGTCTTATGAAAGCATCGAGCCGGTCCGGGTCATAGGGTGCACCCATTTTTCTGGCTTTTCCAACACCGCTTTGCAGTTCAGCATCCCGCGTTCCCAGCAGTGAGCCGATCAGCTCATCAAGCTTTTTGAACTCCTCTTCCGCTTTCAGTTTTTTTGCTAAATCTCTGGCCTGGTCCCTGATGGTGTTAATAAATGGTTCCCCACGCTGCCTCAAAAGCTGTTCCAGTCGTTCTTCCATTTCCCTGCGATTCAGGGTACGTGATACATTTCCCCCTCGTCCTCGTGACACGCGCATATTCTCCAGATACGCCCGTGCGGTGGACGATAAGAAGCAACCACCAACGAAAACCTTGTCGGTCTCCAGAGCACCAACTCCCTGCCTTGGTTTGAAGGTAATTCCAGGCAGCACGGTTTCACGTTTCTTGGATGACACAATAAATACTGAGCCATCGGCAGCGGGTTTGTTCTCAATGGCGGTTCGATCAGCGATGAGTGCATCCGGATAGTAATCCCGTAAAAGAAAATACCAGTTTCTTTTAACAATATCTTCTGGCGGGGAAGACGTGTCCTTGGTGTATAAACGCGATCCAAGTTTCCTCAGTTTGCCATCCTTAACAGCCTGATGAACCAGAGCAGAGATGGCTGTGGATGAGACAAAAACTTCAGGAAGGTCGTCTAAAAAAGTGGGCATAGTGGAATCCTCTCAAGCCATTCTATTGAATTAATGGTCTATATAAAAGGATAATTTTGATTTTTTGGGAAATAAGAAGAATGTATATACTTCAGGACACGCTTTTTTGCTGGCCCCATCGGGAATCCTTCCCTGGAGAGCTTTTTTTCTCATGAAAGGTGATTTACGTGATCCACATCAGTACCGTTTCCGCTAACCGTAACTTCTGCCACCCATCCAATCTTATAAATGATACTGCATTGCTCTGAGGAATAGTTTTTTGGTAAACCTGTGGAATCTCATAAACTCAGGGGGAATTCCCGTCTGGATCACCGAGTGGGGATTTTCTGTGTTAATGGTCGTGAATTAAGAAACACTTTCAAAGTGTCTAGAAAACAAGGGGCGATTCAGTATTCTTCGATAGAGGATGGTCTGGATTTTGTCTGAAAAATGACTCTTTGGCTTTCTCGCTGAGTTGAGATACGAAGACTCCAAAGGCTTTATCAACCTGGGCAATATGTTCCAGCAACCAGTCTTTTAAAAACTCGCTTAACTCATAACCTGCAATTTTTCCCCCAGTCAGAGGTATATGGTGCAGTCGGGTAACTTTTACCCTGAAGGCGTCATGTGCTACGAGGTGCGCATCCTGATGTGGATAATTATTCTCCCGCATTGCTGCTTCCTCGGAGGCAAAATGGTCTTCTACATAGCAGAGCAGTTTCTCAAGAATTTTTGAGGTTATATCTTCCTCCTCCCTTGTTTCGAGGGACATGTAGAGTTCGTTTATCATGTTGACGATCATCGTGTGTTGCAGGTCAATATGCGGTATACCCAACTCATATTGTTCTTTCCACTCAAAAAACACCATAAAGATACCCTGTCCATGTGGATGAATATGAAGACTAAATATTAGCAATAATTGACAAGATGGGCGCTGGAAGTCAACAGGCGTTAAATTTAAATGTGAATTGCAACTCGGTAGATAAACTTTTTCCATTCTCTAAAGTCGTAAGTTTAGAACGCTGGAAAATGTCTTGGATTTTGTACTGCATTGTTTTTCGAGCCATAGATCTAAGTGGATCTAAGCTTCCTGCAAACCCTGCATTACCAGAAATCCCCGCCTGGATCGCCAAGCGGGGATTTCGTGTGTTTATGATGGTGAGTTTTAAGAATGACAGCCATGCAGTAAATAGAGAAAATATCACAATCCGCTTTTTATCTCAGAGCTATTTAGCAGCCGTAGACTATTAAATACCACCAGGAGCGTCGCACCCATGTCGGCGGCGATGGCCATCCAAAGCGTGGCTGAACCGATCAGAGTCAGGACGATAAACACCGCTTTTAATCCCAAAGCGAAACTGACGTTTTGCTGGATGTTTCGCAAGGTCCGGCGGGAGTGACGGATCAGCCAGGGAAGCTTGGACAGGTCATCGCTCATCAGAACCATGTCGGCCGTTTCCAGAGCCGCGTCGGTGCCCATAGCCCCCATTGCAATGCCGAAAGTCGCCGCCGCCATGGCCGGCGCGTCGTTGATGCCGTCACCGACCATGGCCACGGTTTTGTTTTCTCGAACCAGTCGTCCGACCGCTTCGACCTTGTCTTCGGGCAAAAGCTCACAGTGATATTCCTCGATCCCGGTCGCGGCCGCAATCGCCCTGGCCGTCCCAGCATTGTCGCCGGTCAGCATCACGATTCGCCGGACACCAGCTTCACGGATCTCAGCGATAATGCGCGGGATGTCTACGCGCAGGTCGTCGGCAATGCTGATCAACCCACAGACATGGCTGTCGTTCCCGATCGCGACGACCGTATGACCGGCATCCTCCATTTCTTTTGCCAGGGCATTAACCTCTGGGGTCTCCTGGGATTTCTCATGCAGCATCCGGTGACTCCCGACCCAGAACAACCTTCCCTCAATCTTCCCTTCGCCGCCTTTGCCGGGAAAGGCAGTGAACTGCTCTGCCGGGACAACGTCAATTCCGTCCTCTCGCGCCTTGCGCAGAATCGCCCTGGCCAGCGGATGCTCGCTACCTGACTCCAATGCTGCGGCCAGTCTGAGCAGATCCAATTGACTATAGCTGTTGAGTGCGACCAAGCGTTGCACTTCGGGTTGGCCGGTGGTGAGCGTTCCAGTCTTATCAAGAGCAAGAACCTGTAGTCGACCTGCAGCTTCCAGGTAGAGCCCACCCTTAATCAGTACGCCGTTTCGGGCTGCTGCGGTCAGGGCTGAAACGATGCTCACAGGAGTGGAGATTACCAACGCACAGGGACAGGCAATAACCAGCAGCACCAAACCACGATAAACCCCCTCCGACCAAGACAATCCAGCCAGCAACGGCGACAGCAAAGCAAGGGTTACTGCGAGGAGCAACATAAGCGGTGTATACCGGGTAGAGAACCAGTCTACCCACTGTTGACTGGCTGCCCGCCGCGTCTGGGCGCTTTCGACCATGTGGATGATGCGTGCCAGGGTGGTCTCGTCGGCGCTACGATCAGCGCGAAACTCCAGAGTTCCGTCCTGATTAATGGTGCCTGCGTAGACCTGATCACCCGGTTTTTTCGCAACCGGCATTGACTCGCCGGTGATCGGTGCCTGGTTCACAGAGGACCAGCCGCTGACCACCTCGCCGTCCAAGGCAATCCGCTCACCGGGTCGGACCAAAACGATGGCACCTAAGGGAACCTCCGCAACAGCTTTTTCGTAGAGTTCGTCGTGGCCTGGGGATCGGAAACGGGCAGTAGCAGGGGCGAGATCGAGCAAGGATCCGATGGCATTGCGTGCCCGCTGGACGCTCCACTGTTCCAATAACAAAGAGAGTGCGAACAAAAAAGCAACTGTGGCCGCCTCAAACCATTCACCGATGATGAAGGCTCCGATGACTGCCGTCACCATTAAGAAATTCATGTCGGGTCTCAGACGACGCACGGCCTGCAAGGCCTTCGGGAGCACGAACCAGGCCCCGCTGGCTGCAGAGAGGAGGTAGAGCAGCATGACTGAGGGCGGAAAAGCATGGCTTTCCTGAGTGCCACCGGTCAAAGCGTCGAGCAAGCTGCCGTGCACTGCCCAGTGCACAATAAAGGCGGTGAACAGAAGGATTCCGGAGGTTGCTGTCAGGACAAGTCTGCCGTGGCGCTCCCAGAAGCTGCCCGTCGGCTCGATCCGCCTCCGTTCCCATGGAATGGCCTTCATGCCGCTCTTACCGACTGCTTGAATGATCTGGTCGGCTGAGATGAGGTCAGGTTCTAATTCTACCGTCATGCGGGCGTTGAGGACATCAAATTCCAGGTTGATGATGCCGGGTTTTCCGCCGACCTCCCGCCGCAGGATGCCTACTTCTTCGGCACAACACATACCCTGAACCTTGAAATCGATCATTTTGCTCATATCACATCCTTTTGGGTGATGCGGAACTAAGCCACCCATGCTTTCGTCAAACATGTGACAACATGTTCAAGCATATTAGTAAAAAAAACGGGGGTCCTCTCCCGCTTTTGGACTCATGTCTTTATTCCCTTACATGTTGTAGTCCTTGTTCCATAAGACCCATGACGTGGGCATCTTCCAAACTGTAAATGACGTTCTTGCCATCTTTGCGATATTTGACGAGCTTCTGTCCGCGCAGCACCCGCAGTTGATGGCTAACCGCAGATGAACTCATTTCGAGTATAGCGGCCAGGTCGCACACGCAAAGTTCGGAGAAAGAAAGTGCATGAAGAATCCGGGCGCGGGTGGAGTCACCCAGGGCCTTGAAAAGATCGGCCACTTGAAGCAGTCTCTCTTCCGGAGCCATTTTTGACTTTACGTTAGCAACCGACTCGGTGTGCACGCAGGTTGTTGGACAGGTTTCGTCGGTTTTCATCTTGCAGGCCTTTCGCTTGAATATGTGTTCAAGTGTGCGACAGAACACATCCCTTGTCAATATCAGTTTTGATTCTGTGTGATTTGAAATAATCGGTTAAGAACTCATTGCTGATGGAGTCAGATTCATGTTGTTGTTGAGGTACGCAAATACACAGAGATGAAAAGATAAATTTCCCCTCGTTTTTATCTGCTGAGGAGGATATAAACCACAAAAGCTCCATTGGAATTTTCGGCCTTCAGGTAATCATCATGCTGACTAGCGCTCTACAGAAAAAATGGATCATGCAACTGATGGTGCTGATTTATCTGTTGCTCAGCTTCAGTGCTGCCAACGCCACTTTCTGGTGTCAGACAGATGAAAATCCTCCCCAATTAGAAGTGAATCCCATCGGCCAATGTCAGGTCAAATGTTCTTCAGATTCCGAATTGCTTCAACAGCGTTCAAAAATTTCTCAGTCGGCAAACCCCTTTTTTTCACAAGTGGAAGATTGCCTTGATTCCCCGGCATTTACTTCAACTCTTCCTTCTTCAAAATCTACTGACCTGTTAAAGAAAAATCCAGCAAGTCCATTCGATACGACCTATCTCCCCCACATTCCTGAGCTGAACTTAGGGATGACACACTTAGCCAGCCGCATCCTGCCTGGCAACCTACTCGAACTTCAAAGGTTAAAAGTCCTACGTACAGTTGTCCTTCTGCGTTAAACCTGTCTACACCCCTCAAATCAAATTACTAAACATAGAAAAACAGTCAGGTATTTGGCTTGTGCTTAAAAGGCTACCGACGAAGTAGCAAAGCCAATTGCAGACTATTCCACAGTTCTCTTTAGAATAGTCTACAAAAGCCTCTACGCTTTTTTTGCCTGAAATACTAAGTCTTTAAAAAACAGAAAGTATTTCTTTTGGTACGAAAGTTGTAGGGCCTGTCCCTTGGTGAGCGGTTCGAGTTGAATCTGACTGTATCGTACATTCATGCCAGAAACAGTTCATTTGGATTTGTAGCTGTATGGAGTGGATGCTGGCACCGACCCTAAAGGCTGCTTCACAACGCGTACAATTGAAAGCATAACGATCAGGAGATGTTCCGATGAAAAAAATGTTGTTTACGTCTGTTCTTCTTATTTCTCTGTTTCTGGCGTCCTGCAGTGGCGACGGAAACAAATACGGCGCCGGGATTGATCCTGAAGCTCCCAAGGTTCAAGTCAAGGACATCTTTCTGCGGCCCGACCTGATAGGACAGAAGGTGACGCTGGAAGGGCGTATTGTCAGTCAATGCGCCTCGAATGGTTGCTGGTTTTATCTTCAGGATGAAACGGGCCAGGTGTATGTCGACCTGGCGCGCAACGGCTTTGAACTTCCCTCTCTGCCGAATAAAACGGCCATTGCCAGCGGTACAATAGCCAAAACCCAGCAAGCCTTTTTGCTGATTGCCACAGGAGTTGAAATTAAATGACCAGCTTTTTGAAACTGGCCGCAAAAAACATCTTGCGCCACCGTACCCGCAGCTTGCTGACCATGCTGGGTATTGCTGCATCGGTGGGGGTGTTGTTTGCCGTACTATCCTTTAACAAGGGTTTTACTGAAGGACTTGCCGCAGAACTGGAGCGCACCGGTCTGCATTTTATGATTGTTCCATCCGGTTGTGCCCACGAGGTGGCGGCACTGGTATTACATGGATCAGTTATCCCCAAATTTCTCGATACCGGGGTCATGGAACAGGTGCAGCAAACGGATGGTATTGATCTGGCAACACCAATTTTGGTGGCGCAACTACCCGATCAACAGCGTGGCAAAGTCGATTTGATCTACGGCATTGAAATGGACGTGTTGAAGGCAATTAAGCCAGGCTGGGAAATCACCGGCACGATCCCGCGCCATGAGCATGAGGTGCTGTTAGGTTTTGAAGTTGCCCAGCATGATAACCTAAAGCCTGGTGATCATTTCTCCTCGTCGGCAGACGGCGTTGATCTGGTGGTTGCGGGGATCGTTAATTATTCCGGCAGTCAGGATGATGCCTTTGTCTACTTGCCGATTAAAACCGCCCAGAACCTGCTCGGCTATCCGCAATCGGCAACCGCCATTGGTATCAAGGTCGTTGATCCAACGCGCATTGGAGAAATTACCGAGGCGTTGACTAAATCGGTGCCCGGTATCCAGATTGTCACCATGAGCGAAGTGATGAATTCCGTTTCCAATCTGGCAGCGGCAGCTAGGGCATTAAGTCTGGCCATCGTGCTGATTGCTATCATGATTAGCGCAGTCGGGGTCATGAACTCGATTCTGATGGCGGTGTTTGAACGCACCCAGGAGATCGGGATGATGCGCGCAGTCGGTGCCTCACGGTGGGACATTTTCCGTATTATCTTGAGTGAAACAACCATTCTCGCCTTGGTTGGTGGTGTCGTCGGCATTGTTCTATCCACCCTTGGGGCCCGATTGATTGAAGCTTTTGTCCGTTCCGTGATGCCGTTTGTTCCCTCTGGCGACTTGATCCGTTTTGAGCCCATCGTGGCCTTAGGGAGCGTGTTATTTATCTTTGTTATTGGACTTTGCGCCGGCATTTATCCAGCGGTCAAAGCATCAAAAATTAACCCGGTAGAGGCTATTAAAGGATGATTGAACTTAAAAATATTGAAAAAACCTATCGTCGCGGTGTGGAAGATGTGCGCGCCTTGCGTGGTGTTAACCTGAGCATTGACGCTGGTGAGTTGATGGCCATCGTCGGTCCTTCCGGTGCCGGCAAGACCACCTTGCTCCACATCCTGGGCTGCCTTGATCAACCGACCAACGGCGATGTCCTTTTTGATGGAGTCAATACCGCCAGCATGCCCGAATCGCAACTGGTAAAGATCCGCCGGGAGAAAATCGGCTTTGTTTTCCAGCAGTTTTATCTGATTCCCGGCTTGAGTGTTTTTGACAATATCGCCCTGCCATTGCTCTTCAGTAAAAAACCGGCAGAGCGCAAAAAGATTGAACAGCTGGCAGAAATGGTTGGACTGGAACATCGCCTCAACCATGCTCCCTCCCAGTTAAGTGGCGGCGAGATGCAGCGCACCGCTATCGCTCGTGGTCTGGTCAATGATCCGGCGGTCCTGCTGGCGGATGAACCAACGGGCAATCTGGATTCGGAAAACAGTGAAAAGATCTATGCCATTTTACGGCGCCTTAGTAATGAGGGGTTGACAACGATCATGATTACCCACAACCCGGAACTTGCTGCCCGCGCTGAACGTACAATCAAGATCAGGGACGGACTGATCTGCACATAATTTTTTGATGTATATTCGCCACATACAATAATAGAAATAGAAATTGGTCACGCGAACCTTCAGGAGTTAAAATGAAACGAAAAACAACCTATCTAGCTGTGTTCTCAGTGGTTGCTGTGTTGGTGGTGTTTGTCATGGGTCGGTCGCCCCATAGCATTGATGTCGCCGATGCCTCCCTGGCAATCTTCAATGTCGAAAAAATGACCTGCGGCTCATGCGCGAGAAAGGTTCAAAATGCCCTGACGGGTATCAACGGCGTCGGCGTGGTTGAGGTCAGCGTTACCGACGGGCGCAGTAATGTCGAGTATGACGCTACTCAGACCGATCCAGCAACCATCGCCGCCGTAATCACTACATCGGGTTACCCGGCTACCTTGCGGGAATCACTAACGACCGATGAATACCGTGCTCTCAAATCCGAAGACGTGCGCCTGGCTAGTCGCTATATCGCCCGAGTGGGGGAGCGACTACTGTCCCGCGAAGAATTTCAGGCAGTTTACGAACAGCGGATGGGCTCCCTGTCCCAGCCGCCGACACCTGAATCGCTGAATCAGCTGCGCCAGCAGGTTTGGAGCGAACTGCTCCAGCGTGAGTTGCTATTGAACACAGCCGAGCAAAGCCAGGTTGCCGTCCAGGAGTTTGAGGTCGCCGCAGAAATCGAGCGGATCAAGGCAAGCCATGCGGGATTCGACCAACTTTTAGTCGGGCGTTTCGGCAACCTGGAAGCATTTTCGCTGCAACTTAAAAACGATATGATCATCAGCAAGCACCTGGCTTTGAATGTCAACGATCCAGGCCTGTCAGCTGCCCAGCAACAACAGCAGTTGCAATCCTGGTATCAACAGCTGGTCAGAACAACACCGCTGGTGATCTTCGATCCGGCACTCAAGGCAGCAAACAACGGCTCGGGGTCCGGTTGCGGGGGGTCTTGCTGCGGCTGATATGCATCCAGAGATCCCATCAGCAAACAAGTAGTGGAAACGGCTTGATTTTAGCGTAAAGTGTTTGCCTGCTCATATTTTCAAAGATATCCAAGATTCCGCAAGTGAGAGGATAGATCTAGTCATTTTTAAATCGTGATGGAGGGCGATTAGTACTCATGGCGTATGCATAAAAACTTCAGCCCGCTACGTTTAGTAAGTGTTTCACTTTCGTTAGAAATCCACGCGATGGGTCCACGATCATAGGAGAG
>CAZMFD010000081.1:0-9026 GCA_964565445.1 uncultured Geobacteraceae bacterium | reverse complement strand
TTCGAACCCACGGTAGCTTGCGCTACAACAGATTTCGAGTCTGTCACCTTCGACCACTCGGACACCCCTCCATGAGTGTCACTATTTGTTGAGCTTCTGTTCCTTCTTTTGCTCCCTGAGCGTACGAAAAAAACCCTTAAGCTGCTGACTGCACTCTTGCTGCAATACCCCTTCGGTGACTTCAACACGATGATTAAAGCGCTCATCTTCGGCCAGGTTGTAAATCGAACCAGCCGCCCCGACGCGAGGATCGCGACAACCGTACACTAGACGCGGAATACGCGCCAGAATAATCGCCCCCATACACATGACGCAAGGCTCGAGAGTAACGTAGAGGGTGCAATCGAGCAGGCGCCAGGAATTCAAGTGGGCTGCGGCCTGACGAATGGCGATCATTTCGGCATGGGTGGTCGGATCATTGCTGCTTTCGCGCAGGTTGTGACCACGCCCGATGATCTTGCCGTCATACACCAGAATCGCGCCGACCGGCACCTCCCCGATATTTTCAGCAATGGCCGCTTCAGCCAGTGCCGCCTGCATAAAATAATGATCCTGAGTGGCTTCTGTCAACATCTTGTTTTTTCCTGTGCACCCATGCGCTGCGGCCAGTCGCTACAGATAAAGCTAACCCCGATCTGTGCCAGCTCGGCAAAGCGCTGCTGATCGTTGACCGTCCAGGTGTTAACCCTGATACCTTGACCATTCAATAAAGTAACGAGCTTGCAATCAATCAGATATTCAGCTGGATGATAAGCTTCCACCTGTAAATCCTTAAGATACTCAACCAAATTGACAGGATGGTGATACTCAATCAGGGCAGCGGTCGGCAGATACGGACACATCTGCTTGATCCAGCGCAACTCATCATGGGCAAAAGAGGAGAGCAATACCAGATCCTGGCAGTCCATCGCAACCAGCAAATCCCGCAGTACCTCTATCCGGCGCTGTGCTTGTTTAATCGGGAGCTTACCCTTTATTTCCAGATTGATGGGAAAGTTATGGGTCCGGCAAAACTTCAGCAGGTCTCTCAGCAAGGGAATCTGCGCCGATTTTATCTGTACCTGCATTGATGCATCAATACCACCACGGGCAACAGTGCCAAAGGGTTCTTTGTCAAGGAACCAGCTTCCGGTATCGAGTAACTGCAATTCCTCATAGGTAAAGGATGTCAGCGCCCTGCGGTTTCTGCCGACAAAGGCCGGATGATCTGCGATATTCGTCGTGCGCTTGAGACCGCGATCATGAAAGAGCACCAGTTGCTCATCAGCAGTCATCTGGACATCGGTTTCCAGCAGATGAGCCCCACACCGCTGGGCCATCTCAAACGCCAGCATGGTATTTTCCGGAGCGATGGAACGCACCCCGCGGTGGGCACAGATGGCGCCGGTTGCTGGAAGATGCTCAAAGAAGCTGCTCATGATGTCGCCCTGTCGGCAAATAATGCACAAATTTGATCTGGGTCAAGTATCAACGCACTATTATCTTGTACCTTTTCTGCGCAGCCCTCGGTTAAAAGGGGAAATATTTCACAAAGGATAGCATGGATGGCGCGTCGCAGTTTTCGTATTTCCCGAACAATTCACAAATATCTCGGACTGGTCCTGGGGTTATACCTGCTCGCCATGGGAGCGTCAGGGTTGTTCCTCAATCATCCCGAATGGATCCGCTCCATCGATACCCCGCAAGCCATCGTGCCTGGCGATTACAGCTATAAAAACTGGAACCGCATGCTGATTCGTGGCGGCAGCATCACCGCCGACGGCACCTGGTATCTGGCGGGAAAATCGGGTGTTGCCCGCAGCGTCGATCAGGGACGCAGCTTTTCTATCCTCAACGAGGGCTTTCCGGTAGCGGCTTACAACCGCGACACTGCTGATTTGTTGATTCTGGATGAGCATCCTGATGGCAAACTGCTGCTGGCGGCTACCCGTAGCGGCCTCTACCAGAAGCAGGGGGACAATCCCTGGTCGCAAGTCGATCTGCCCGGAGCCCCATCATCCCCGCGCATGGTGGCGCTGGTGGAAACTGATGGCCGGATTGTCGCCTTTTCTGAACATTCAGCCTGGCAAGCCGACACCAAGGCCCTGAATTTTTCGCAGGCGGAGCTTGCCATTGCCAGGCAGGGATCAGCCTCCACAGTCCCTTTGTTCCGGGTACTGCATGATATTCATAACGGCGCCATACTCGGCGCACCGGGAAAAATTCTTCTGGATATCAGCGGCATCATTCTGGTGATTCTTGGAGCCAGTGGTCTGGTGATCTGGTTTGTCCCCTGGCGCAATCGCAAATTGCCGACCTTACGACAGCCGCCCGGCACCTTTTTTCGCTGGTGCTGGAAGTACCATCTCAAGCTGGGCATCTGGATTGTTCTTATCCTGATGATCCTCGCCGGGTCGGGTATCTTTTTGCGCCCCCCCCTGCTGCTGGCAACCGTTAATCACAGTCTGGACTCCGACAACCCGCTGTTGCACTTTTCACCTCGCGCTGAGGGCTTCGGCGGTAAGATTCAATCCGCCACCTACAGCAATAACGGTACCATCGTTATTTCAACCGAAAATGGTTTGTGGCGTGGCCCCGCTAATCTGGATGGAGATTTTAAGCACCTGCAACTCCCGGTTCCCATCCACGGCATGGGAGTCACGGTTTTAGAAGGGATGGCGGATAACCAGCTGCTGATCGGCTCGTTCAGCGGGCTCTTTGTCATCGAAGAAAACTCAGGGCGCATCTGGCGCCTGCGCCGTCCTGGCCTTCAGGAAAGCAATCCTTACCAGAGCAACGACCTTGTCAGCGGGGTGGTGATGGCCGGCAACCAGCCTTATGTGCGGTTCGATTATCACGATGGCATGCTGCCGATGACCACCGGGCAACGTTCACTACCCACCATGCCCCCGGAGGTTGCCGCCGCCGCTCCCATGTCAATGTGGCACTATCTGTTTGAATTCCACAATGGGCGCATTTTCGAACCCTGGCTCGGCCCCTGGTATCTGCTGATTATTCCGCTCAGCGGTATCATCCTGCTGCTCTTGTGCCTGAGCGGGGCCTATGACTGGTGGTGCCGACGCGGAAAAAACAAGGCCGGAACGGCGGCCTGATATCATCTTCAACCCTGCCGCACCACCACTTTCACAATCCGCCGAACCTGAGGCACCACAACCATAATCGTCGGGTAGGCTATCGCAAAAGCCTTGACGAAAGCTTCGATCCAGAGACCGGCAAACCCGTCAACAAATCCCATATTAATGAAGGTAATCACCCCTGACATAAAGAAGGACATAAACAGGGACATCAAAAAGGTAAAGACAAAAAACTCGTACTTTTGCGGAATCATGAAAACTCCAGTCGCTATGGCACACACGAAGGCACCATTGTTTCTGTAAATCCAAATCGACGTATCAGCCTGGCCTGATGAATGACAAACCGGTTGTGTCTTCTTTTTGCTATGATGGAGAGTGATTCTTTTGCAAAAAGTATCTGGTTAGATGGCTAAGCAAAAAGCGCCAAAGGCAAGGCGCGCAATTGTCGAACAATGAGGCGTACTTACGTACGTCGAAGCGGTGAGATGATTGCAGCAACGTAGCAGTTGGTGAGTTTCTGCAACGCCATCAAGAGTGAATAGCACGATAGCGATCACAGGGCAAAGAAAAGGTGTACGTCAGATGAAATCACCCCGGCATAATTCGGAGCGCAGCCGGTTCCAGCAATGGCTGAGAATTGGGGGGATTGCTGTTGCCGCGATGTCCCTGCTTTTGGTGATCATGATATTTGCCCTGTGGCACTACCGCTCCCCACTGCTGAATGACGTTGCCAAACCTCACCTCGAGCAATTTTTGAGTACAGAACTCGCGGCCCTGGTCACCATTGATCATCTCACGCTGGAGAGGAGACAGCTACGCTTGCGTGAAATAACCGTGGATCATGCCGACCGTTATCGCGTGAGGGTGCCCAGCCTGATCCTGGACTTCAATTTTTTTAAATTACTGCGCGGGCAGCTCAACAGCCTGCATGTGAAAGAGCCGGAGCTTTCTCTCAAACCGGCCTTTTTACCTGAAGACAGCAATACCCCCCCTATCAGCTGGCGCAAACCTCCGATAAGTATTGATCTATTGGTCGTTTCCGACGGTCGTTTCGATCTTGAGTTGACTGATCGGAGGGTTGAGATGCGCGCAATTGAATTCGATATGCAACAGGCTCCATCCGGACAGTTTTTCCTGTCATTTACTGTGCAGGGCGAGACGCCCCTCGAACTGGCTGCCAATGGGCTGTTGCAATGGGATACCGTGCCGGAGCTGCAACTGGATGAGCTTAACATCGATGGCCGCTCACTGCTCACAGCGCCGCTAACCCTGCGCCCCGCGGTCGGCGAATTAACTAGTGGCGGCGAACTGGCGCTGGCTGAGATTGACCGGGCACAAGTTGACCCCTGGTTGGCTCTCTTGGGGGCGCAGCAGAGTCTTCCGACTGACCTCGATTTTTCTATACAGAACCTGCGTCTGAGCATGGAAATAGACTCAGGACAACTTCATGGGCACCTTGCGATTGACAGGTTAGATCTAATCAAAGAGGACCTTCGGCCCCATGTGGACAATCTGCGCCTGAATGTTTCAGGCGATCTGAATCAGTGGCAGGCCACAGGCGAAGCAGAGCTGGCAGAAGGCTCTCCCCTGTCTTTGACTATAGAGAGTACTGCCGGCCATATGGTTGCCACAGCGCAAGGAACTTTCCTCGATCTGGCTCGGGTGCCCGAGCTGGTGGGCAAAGAGTATGCGCTGCCCGTCAGCGGCGCTATTAAATGGACAGCGCAAGCCGGATGGCTGAATCAACTTCTTGAACTAAACGGCGACTTTCATGGCGTTCAGCCACAATCTTCAGCCGGCACTGTGGCGGCAAATCTGTCGCGGTTGCGGGGAAAATTTCAGATGAATGGTGCCCTTGACCAGCTATCCGGCAAAGTGACTCTTGATCTGGATAAAACCCCCCTGCTGAGGGTAGAAGGCAATTCCGGACAGCTGGCGGCGGAGTTGCATCGAACCTCGGTAAGTTCTCTGGCCGGAATCGTTGCGCCCTCCTTATGGCCGCAAGTTGTTGAAAAAAACGGTTGGTTTGCCGGGCAAACACAGCTTCAGCTTGCAGCAGATCGTGTCCAGGGACGTTTCGACTTCACCGCTGAAGACCTTCAGGCCGGTAGTTTTGAACTCGGGGCAAGCGGCATCAACAGTCAATTTCTCTGGCAGCAGGAGCAGTTGGTTTTGTCGGAGCTCAGCATACACTCCTCAATGACCGGACAGGGAGTAGCGATTCCCGTGGCGACATTGCAGGGCGCTGCTCGCTGGCGCTCACCGACAATACAACTGGACATTGCGGCACTGAAAATCGATAGCTTTGAATATCTCGCTGCCGATGATATGAGCGCTCTGGCCGGAGGCACCCTTGACCTGGCCGGCACAGTGGAGTGGGACCAGGCCCAGCAACGGCTGCGTTCCAGGCTTCAGGGCTCGGCACAGGTGCAGGAGGCCCTGTTTCATTCTTTCTACGGCGACTTATCACAGTTGCCCATGGATTTTCTCCTGCAAACCGATTGGGACAGCGCAGCAGAATCACTGCAGGTCGATGATATCACCCTCTCGGTGCCCGACATCGGTCAGTTCAAGGGACATGGAAGCTGGCATCCAGACGTGTTGGAAGTTGGTGGAGAGCTTCTGTTATCCCAGCTTGAAAATGGCTTTACCCTTCATCTGCTTCCGCTGCTGGCCCCCCTTTTCCCGGAGGTGGAGCACCTTGATTTAAGCGGTACCCTGGCAACTATCAGCACCGGGGGGCTGGATTCTGACGGCTGGAACATTAGCGGCGCCCTTCATCCGGACGGCCTCGGATTGAAACACCGCACTGCGAATATCAGCGTGATCGATCTGTTCGGAGAAATCCCTTTTGCTTTTTCTTCCCGTGGAGAAAATGCCGATGTTGCGCGTAACGGATTTGTGACTTTCAAGCAGCTTCAGGCAGGGCCGGTAGTCGGCAAAGGGAATTATCTCACCCTCAAATCAACAACCAATCACCTGAGCTTTGTCGATCCCTGGAAACTGAATCTGGCTGGCGGGCGTATTCTGATTGAAGACTTGAGCTTTGGTTTCAAGTCTGCAGATCTGCTTGTCAGTGGTCGCACCCTTATCGACAGCATCGATCTAAAGGATCTCACCCAGACCCTCAAACTGACGCCCATGCAGGGAAACCTGACTGCTGATCTTGGTGACTTTGAATATATTGGTAACTTGTTACAATCAGAAGGGGAGGCGCGTATTGACGTCTTTGGTGGAACGATTCAGATCCGCAACCTGAAAGCCCGCGATATCTTTTCCTCCTATCGGAGTTTTGAAGGCGATATCGACTTTCACGGGATTGATCTGGAACAATTGACCAGAACCTTTGAATTCGGCGAGATCAACGGCATTATCGACGGCTATATCCATGATTTACGGTTGTTCGGCAAGGTGCCTTCGGCTTTTGTCGCTGAAATGGCCACCCGCGATGAGGGACAGCGCAACATCAGCGTCAAGGCGCTAAACAACCTGACGGTTATCAGCCAGGGGGGACTTTCAGCAGCTCTTTCGCGTGGAATCTACCGTTTTATCGATTTTTATCGCTACCGCAAAATCGGTCTGTTCTGTGTCCTGCGCAACGATGTTTTTGTGCTCAAAGGAACCGCCCGCAGCGATTCGGATCTACACCTGGTTGATGGTGGGCTACTGCCGCCACGCATCGATATTCTGGCACCAGGGACGGGGATATCGTTCCGCGAGATGCTGCACCGTCTGGAGCGCATTGATCGCACCACAACACGCTGATTTTCTGCCACACCCATCTTGTCGTGATATAATGGTTGTCAGCTCGTTAACCAACCGGGAGAGATAGATATGAAAAAGATGCTTCGTCCGTTGCTCACCTTGCCGCTTCTGGTCATTGCCGCCTGTGTCACCATTAACATCTACTTCCCGGCCGAGGAATTGCGCGGCGCCGCTGATAAAATTGTTGAAGAGGTCTGGGGTGAACGCAATCTTCCGCAAGATCCGGCAACCCAACCACCAACAGGAGACCGTGGCAGTTTTCTGCGCTGGTTGAACGGCCCCACCACAGCTTATGCTGCCCAGGACATCAACGTCACCACCCCGGAAATCCGGGCAGTGAAAGAGACCATGAAACAGCGCTCTGAGCGTCTCTTCCCCTATCTTGATTCAGGACATATCGGCATTGGCGCAGATGGCCTGCTCAAGGTTCGTACAACGGAGGGGCTTGATCTGCGGACCAGAGGTGAGGTTACTCGCCTGGTGAATGAGGAGAATGCTGATCGTCAGCGACTCTATACCGAAATTGCCCGCGCCAATGGATTTCCTGATCGGGCCGGCGAGGTGCAGGAAATTTTTGCCGCATCCTGGCGCGATAATGCCAAAAGCGGATGGTTTATCGAACAGGCCGACGGAAGTTGGGTTGCAAAGTAACAAAGTAATGACGTTGACGGGTCTGCGCAAAGCCTGACTTCTGTTTCCTATGAGGTCAGTCTTCGCGCAGACTTCAAACCCACCAATCAGTAGGATTCAAACAATTTATTTTTTCTAAAAACCCCGCAAATTGACGGCCTTGATGACCCGTTGCAGGGCAATAACATAGGCGGCCTGGCGGTAGTTTATTCGTTCTCGGGCAGCCTTATCTTCAACCATGCTCCATACCTGATTCAGCCGTTTTTCCAATTTCTTCATGACCTTTTTCCTGCTCCACTGACAACGCTGACGATTTTGCACCCATTCAAAATAGGAAGCCGTTACCCCACCGGAATTTGCCAGAATATCTGGAACGACTGGTATTTGGCGTTCGTTCAGGATATCAACGGCGCAGCAACTGACGGGGATATTGGCCGCCTCGACAATCAGTTTCGTCCGGAGCTTATCCACGTTGTCCTCGTGAATAACACCACTGACGGCAGCTGGTATCAGAATATCCGCATTGAGCTGTAACAGTTCTTCATTACTGATCCTGTCAAAATCGCCGGTGAGATCGTCGAGCGGATTTTTACGATTGTTTGATTGATCCATCTCAGCGAACATCTGATCAATATCAAGACCGCTTTGCTGATACAGACCACAACTCGAATTTGACAGCGCCACAATTTTTGCGCCGCGATCTGCTAGAAACCTGGCAGCATACCTGCCGACATTCCCCATTCCCTGAATGGCAACGGTTGCTCCTTCAATCTCAAAACCTTTCGCAATCGCAGCTTGCACTGCTATCAAAGCAACCCCGTAACCGGTGGCTTCAAGACGCCCGTCCGCCCCACCTAATTCAAGAGGTTTACCGGTAACAGCGGCCGGATTAAAACCACCATTGTGGGCACATTCATCAAGAATCCAGGCCATTTCTTTCGGTCCTGTTCCCATGTCCGGCGCCGGAATGTCACGATCCGCCCCCATCAGCGTTAACATGCGGCGGACATACTGTTTCGTCAGTGCTTCCAGCTCTTTATCCGACAGTTCACGCGGATTGCAGTTAATCCCCCCCTTTGCACCCCCAAAAGGGAGATCGCAAAGACTTGTTTTCCAGGTCATCACCTCAGCTAAACCGATAAAGTGTTCCAGATTGACATCCGGATGGTACCGCAAGCCCCCTTTAAATGGCCCACGGCTTTGATTATGCTGAACGCGATAGCCATAAAACAATTTGGTTGTGCCGTCATCCCGTTTCAACGGCAGTTCGAAACGGACCTCTCGATAGGGGCTACGCATCATCTGCTGCATTTCCGAAGGAACATCAAGCAGATCAAAGGCATCATTTAAAAATCTCTCACAGGTATTGCGCAAGCTTTTATTTCTCGCCATCTTTTCTCCTTTTATCATTGAAGATCAGAAAGTTACCTCCGATATTATCTCACCGCAAAAATAGTCACATAGATGCGAAACTACAACCGGTACACCTTAAATATAACGCAATCTACACAAACAACAAAGTGCATCCCATGAGCCTTGTTTTGGGATGGTCCGTTT
>CAZMFD010000080.1:6742-9124 GCA_964565445.1 uncultured Geobacteraceae bacterium | reverse complement strand
GGTCATCAGCGTCCGGGTGCGATTCATCACGCCCGGAATTCCCGACACGGCAAAGGGCAGAGGGCGACGCATGCGTCGCCCCTACGGGGGCCGGGACCGAAACTATGGTCAATAATAGGCGCGATGGTGGGTACGTTCAAATACGCCGCCGTGATTATTTCGTAGGGACACGGCGTGCCGTGCCCGATTTGCCGTCGCGATTACCATTGTAGGGGCGCGATTCATCGCGCCCGATTTCCATGACACATCAAAAAAAACAGGGCGCAATGAATTGCGCCCTTACGGTTGGAACCGTCATATACGGAAATTTCCGTAGGGGCGAGGCATGCCTCGCCCGATGTTGTGATACGGATGGTACCGTCTTAACGTAGGGGCACGGCGTGCCCCTACGAATGTGTATGTTTTTAGCAAAAATTATCTGAATATGTTAGTCTTTCGCCTTTGCAAAAGTCGGCTGTTCGATCAGAAACATGATCATTAAATTTTCAAGGAGGATTGAACCAGTATGAGCAAGAAAGTCAAAAAAGAAGAAGGTCAGATTTCCATCCATACGGAAAATATTTTCCCCATCATCAAAAAGTGGCTGTACAGCGACAAGGATATCTTCCTGCGGGAACTTGTTTCCAATGCGGTAGATGCCATTCATAAGCTGCAGAACGTCAATCTGCTTGAAGGATTGCAGCTATCCGATGAATACAAGGTCAATATCCATATCGACAAGGATGCCGGCACCCTGACGGTCTCCGATAATGGTATCGGCATGACCGCCGATGAGGTGCGCAAGTACATCAACCAGGTGGCGTTTTCCTCAGCGGAGGACTTTGTCGAAAAATTCAAGGATCTGGAAGATAAAAATCAGATCATTGGCCATTTTGGTCTCGGCTTCTACTCCAGCTTCATGGTCGCTGAGACGGTGGAAATCAATACCCTGTCTTATCAGAAAGAAGCGCAAGGGGTGCACTGGAAGTGCGAAGGAACCACCAGCTACAGTATTGAACAGATTAACAAGGAGCAGCGCGGTACCGAGGTCACCCTGCATTTAAATGATGATGAAAAGGAATTCCTTGATCCGGTCAAAGTGCGTGAGTTGATCAAAAAGTATTGTAACTTCCTGCCGGTCTCCATTTGCCTCGAAGGAGAAGAGGTTAACGACAAAGATCCTCTCTGGACCAAGGCTGCTACTGAGATCAGCGAGGATGAATACAAGGAGTTTTACCGCAAGCTCTACCCCATGTCGGAAGATCCCTTGTTCTGGATCCATCTGAATATTGACTTTCCCTTTAACCTCAAAGGGATTTTGTACTTCCCACGCCTGACCAATGAGTTTGACGTCACCCGTAGCCACATTAACTTGTACTGTAACCAGGTGTTCGTCTCGGATAATACCCCGGAATTGATCCCGGAATTCCTGACCCCGCTACAGGGAGCCCTGGATGCTCCTGACCTGCCCCTGAACGTTTCGCGCAGTTACCTGCAGAACGATCCACAGGTGCGCAAAATCCGTGAAGTGATCAGCGGCCGCGTCGCGTCAAAAATTGTCGATCTGGCGAAAAAAGATCAGGAGGCTTTTGTCTCGATCTGGGAGGACATCCATTCCTTTGTCAAATACGGCATGATGCGCGAAGACAAGTTCTACGACAAGGTCAAGGATCAGGTGATCTACCGTTCGACCGGGGAAAAACGTTATACAACCTTGCCTGATTACCTTGAGCGCGGCAAGGAATCCCACGAAAACAAGGTCTACTACGCCAATGATGAAGGGGCCCAGTCCACCTATCTGCGGTTGTTCAAGTCTCAAGGGTTAGAAGCCCTGATTCTCGATGCAATGATTGACAATCATTTTATCCAGTTTCTCGAGTCGAAGAACAATGATCTCAAGTTCGAGCGGGTCGATTCCGATATTACCGAAAATCTGCTGGAGCACGATGAGTCCAAAAAAATTGTCACCGGTGATGACAATCAGACGAAAGAAGAGAAAATCGAAAAGATCTTCAAGGATCATCTCGAGATCAAAGGGTTGCACATTCGCGTGGAAACCCTCAAGGACGAATCAGTACCGGGAATGATTCTGCTCAACGAGCAGCAGCGTCGTTTCAAGGAAATGACACGGATGATGGCGCAGGGTGGCGAGATGCCCGATATGTTTGCCGACCACACCCTGATGGTCAACACCGCCAGCCCCGCCATCGCCAAGGTGCTGTCGTTGCAGGATGCCGGTGATACTGACACCGCCGATATGCTCATCGACCAGATCTACGACCTCGCCATGCTTTCCCACCAGGCCATCAGCAAAGAACGCATGGCCGGATTTATGGAGCGCAGTGGGAAACTGTTGGGAATGGTATAAATACCGTGAGCAGTGAGCAGTGAGCAGTGAGCAGT
>CAZMFD010000080.1:0-6642 GCA_964565445.1 uncultured Geobacteraceae bacterium | reverse complement strand
GTGAGCAGTGAGCAGTGAGCAGTGAGCAGTTTACCGTTCACTGCTCACCGCTTACTTTTTTAGTCCAGCCTCCCCGTCTGCCGCAACGCCTCAAACAGAATAATCGCTGTCGCATTTGCCAGGTTTAAACTTCGTACCGCTGGTGAAAAGATCGGGATGCGGATCGCCTGGTCACCGACCGCTTCGATCATTTCGTCCGGCAGGCCCATGGTTTCCTTGCCGAAGACAATAAAGTCTCCTGCTGCAAACTGCACCTGGGTATAGTTTTTCTGCGCTTTTTTTGAGGTATACCAGAATCTTGCCTCAGGAAACTCCTGCTGCAGTTGTTCAAATGAATCCCAACGCCGCAGTTTGACCTGGGGCCAGTAGTCAAGACCGGCACGGCGAACCTGCTTGGCATCGATGGAAAAACCCAGGGGCCCGACCAGATGCAGCCAGCTGCCCGTCGCCGCACACAGTCGGCCGATATTGCCGGTATTAGGGGGGATTTCCGGCTCGATCAGGACAATGTGGAAGGGTGGGGGTGATGTTGTAGTATCGTTTGACATGGCTCAGTCATGTTCCAGTGTGTCGAGTACAATCTTCGCCCAGAGGTTGATGTTCTCCTGATAAACTTTGTGAACTTTTCCCTCGACGGTACGAAACAGTCTGGTCGCTTGTTGTCCATCGACTGAGTTGTCATAGACGTAGGTGCGATTCACAAACCGGGAAACAACCGCGCAGTTTACGATAGACTTACTGTAGCGGCTGATGATCTTTTCAATTGGTACGGTGTGTCCGCCTTCTGTTACTCGTTGGGCTACCCTGGCCGCATTGATTGTTGGTGAATCGGTGCTGACGAAAAAAAGCCGGATAAAATAACCGGCATCCTTGGCCCGGCGTAAAAAATCGACCTTGTTCTTTGCCGACATGACCGTTTCAAAGACCAGGCTGTTTCTTTTTTCTAGACACTGTTCACGAATTCTGTCTGCCTCGTTGGCCGCATTGATCGTAGCCTCTTTGGAATTCCAGTCCCCATAGACCTCTTGGGCAATATCGTCAGGGTTGACATAAATACACCCTTCACCAGTAATCCATTGATGAAGCCGAAGATCTTGTGTCAGTGAGGTTTTCCCCGAACCGTTAGGCCCGGCAACCACTACAATAACGGGTTGGCGAGTAGAAAGCATCAGGCAACAGCCTCCTGGACGGCATCTCTCAAATTGTCCATCAAGGCTTTTTGTGCCCGTTGTGCCTTCTTGGTGGCTCTTAAAGCAACATCGTAGAGTAGAGCGTCTATTTTGTCAGGTTCCAGTTCGACGTCAGGATTAAGTAGATCAACAACCGGTACCTTGATTGTGCGCCCGGCAAAAAGATTAGCTGCTTGCTGATCGAAAAAAACGACTGGAGGGATACCAAATCTGGCAGTAAGCTTCTGGATATGGCCTTTAGTAAGGCTTCTCTCTCCGGAAAGAATCAAGGAGACATAGCCTTTAGACCCGATTTCCTGGCGCAGGTCGGCGTAGGTAAGTCCGCGGCTTTTAATCAACGCTTTAAGGGCAACAATTGCCGGATCTTTAAGTTTAGTCATTTTTATGCCTCACCTTGTTTACATATTGTAAACTAAGAATTGCTTGTAGTCAATCTCGGTTTTGACATAATAAAGCCACCCGCAGCCGTTCGGCGGGTGGCTTATGACAATCGTTAACGATGTTAAACAGTAGTTTATTAATCCTGCAGCGCCTGGTCAAAATCAGCAATCAGATCATCAATGTGTTCCATTCCGGCAGAAACCCGGATCATGCCCGGCGCCACGCCGGCAGATGATTGCTGCTCAGCGGTCAGCTGGGAGTGGGTTGTTGATGCCGGATGGATGACCAGGGTTTTTGCATCACCGATATTGGCCAGATGACTGGCGAGCTTGACCTTGTTGATGAAGTGTTTTCCGGCTTCAAGCCCGGCCTTGATTTCAAAGGTCAGGATCGCCCCTTGTCCTTTGGGTAGATATTTTTGCGCACGGTCATAATCCGGATGGTTCGCTAACCCCGGATAGCTGACCTGTGAAACCTGGGGATGATTGTTCAGCCAGCTGGCCAGTTTCAGTGCATTTTCACAGTGGCGAGGCATCCGCACATGCAGGGTTTCAAGCCCCTGGATAATCTGGAACGAGTTGAACGGAGAGATGCAGGGGCCCATATCGCGCAGCAGGGTCAGGCGCATCTTGAGGATATAGGCCAGATTCCCTAGTGCCTCATGATAAACCAGTCCGTGGTAGCTGGGATCAGGAGTCGTAAATTCGGGGAAGCGCCCACTCGACCAGTCAAAACGACCGCTGTCCACTACAGCACCACCGATACTGGTACCATGCCCACCGATGAACTTGGTCAAGGAATAGCAGACGATGTCGGCACCATGGTCGATAGGGCGAAACAGGTAAGGGGTGGCTACCGTGTTGTCAACAATCAAAGGCAGGCCATGCTCGTGGGCCACTGCGGCGATAGCGTCAAAATCATCGACATTATTCTGAGGATTACCGAGGGCCTCAATATAAACCGCCTTGGTGTTGTCATCAATCGCAGCAGCAATATTGGCAGGATCAGAACTGTCGACAAATTTAACGGTTATCCCCATACGCTTAAACGTATGGTTGAATAAATTATAGGTGCCTCCGTAGAGGGCGCGCCCGGATACGATGTTGTCGCCGGCCATCGCCAGATTCATGATCGCCAGGGTGATAGCTGCCGAACCGGAGGCCAATGCCAGCGCCCCAACCCCGCCATCAAGGGCGGCCAGTCGTTGTTCGAGAACATCACTGGTCGGGTTCATCAGGCGGGTATAGATATTGCCCATTTGTTTCAGGGAAAAAAGGTCGGCGGCATGCTCTGCCGAGTCAAAGGTGTAAGAGGTGGTCTGATAAATGGGGACAGCGCGGGATTTCGTGGTCGGGTCGGGTTGTTGACCGGCATGGAGGAGTAATGTTTCGATAGCATGTTGGGTTTGGTCGGGCATGAGTCTCTCCTGTTTCTGGGTACTTTTATTTATAGTTTATCTGTAAGGTAGGAAAAGGCTTATATGATTCTATAGCAGATGGATAGTTAACCTGCAACAGGAAACTACGGACGATTGATTTTATTGGATATTTAGAGCAAAAACAGGGCGCAATGAATTGCGCCCATCATCAGACCCAGCCAATCGGGGTTATTATCGTAGGGGCGCGATTCATCGCGCCCTGTTTATTTATCGTTGACTCACTATCAATGCCTGTTCCACATCCTTAACAATATCATCAATATGTTCAATACCCACGGATATCCGGATCAGATCAGGTGACACCCCGGAAGCGATCTGTTGTTCTTCAGAAAGTTGCCGATGGGTGGTACTCGCGGGGTGGAGCACACAAGAGCGGGCATCGCCTACATGCACCACCAGGGCAATCAGCTGACAGGCCTCCATAAACTTGATGCCTGCGTCTCTACCGCCCTTGATGCCGAAGGTTAATACTCCACTACAGCCCTTGGGCAGATATTCTTGTCCTAGTTCATAGCTCGGGTGGCTTTTCAGTCCCGGATAGTTAACCCAGGTAACGCTGGGATGCTGCTGGAGATAGTCAGCCAGTGCCAGGGCGTTGCTACAATGACGATCCATCCTTAAGGGGAGGGTGGTTAACCCCTGATTAAACAGGAAACTGTTTTGCGGTGCCGGGGTTGCACCCAGGTCACGCATGTATTGAACGCGTGCTTTGACAATATAGGCAGCGGGTCCAAAAGTGTCATGATAGCGTAACCCGTGGTAACTGGAATCAGGTTCGGTGAGTTCCGGATATTTGCTATCATTGCTCCAGTCAAAGTTGCCACCGTCGACAATCACCCCACCGACACTGGTACCATGACCGTCGATATACTTGGTTGCCGAATGCACAACAATATTGGCACCGAGTTCCAGGGGTTTGCACAGGTACGGTGTGCCAAAGGTGTTATCGATGATCAAAGGCACATTCTTGCGCTTGGCGAGCTCGCTGAATTTGGCAAAATCAAGGACATTCAGCCCGGGGTTGCCGATGGTTTCAGCAAACAGGCAGCGCGTTTCCGGTCGAAATGCCGCCTCCAACTCTTCCAGAGTCGCGGTCGGGTTGACAAAGCTGACATCGACCCCCATTTTGGGCAGGGTGTTAGCGAACAGGGAATAGGTGCCGCCATAGAGGGTGCCGGTAGAAACAACGTGCTGGCCGTTGCGACAGATATTGAGGATAGACAGCGCTGTTGCCGCTTGACCTGAAGAGGTTGCCAGAGCTCCAACGCCACCTTCCATCAAGGCAATTTTACCTTCAAAGGCTGCGGTGGTAGGGTTACTGATGCGCGTGTACATGTGGTCGGGTAGTTCCAGATCAAAAAGCTTGGCCACATGGTCGGCGCTGTCATATTTATAAGTGGTACTCTGGCAGATGGCCGGAATACGTGGTTCGGTCGGTTTGGGCTCATAGGTTCCCTGAACCGCCTGGGTTTCAATTTTCCAGTTTTTTTGCATGGAGTGCCTCCTTGAAAAAATGTCATTGCATTGTTTGATTTGTATTAGATAAAAATGAATGGCCAATACTAGCAGATTGAATGTGAAAGCGAAACGTATCTGTTCAGCACCCTGATCGACCTGTGTCAGTAGAAGGAGAACAGTCATGACCGCAGATCTTTACATGCTGGTGACAACGATTGCCCAATGGAGTGTTTTTGCCCTCGAGTTACTGGGCATCGGGATCATTATGCTATTTTCGCTCTACGCAACCTTCTATAATCTTTATCTGTTAACGAAAAGGGGGGCAAGTGAGGAGCTGTTTCATAGCTATCGTCTGCAGTTGGCACGTGGCATTCTGCTGGGGCTTGAATTCCTTGTCGCGGCAGACATCATTAAAACGGTAGCTGTAGAACTCACTTTTTCCAGTGTTGGTATGCTGGCGGTTATTGTTCTGATAAGAACATTCTTAAGCTTTGCCATTGAGATAGAGATGAGTGGTTACCGACCGTGGAAGAAGTTACAGAAATGATTTGGTTATTATAGATGAAATATAATCTTCTCAAAGAAATCATCACCGAGCTGCAAACCCGGATTGCCGGTGCGCGGATATCAAAGATCTATCAACCGGAAGCCGAGATGCTGGTACTGCGCCTGTGGAACGGCTCCGACACGTTGCGTTTACTGATAACGGTCAAATCGGGGCAGCAGCGTATCTACTTAACCCGCAGAGAATGGCTCAATCCGCATCAGCCCCCACGTTTTTGTCAGTTGCTGCGCTCGCGACTCAATCGTATCGACCGACTCCAGATGGTGAATGATGATCGGGTTGTACGGTTTGACTGCCATGGTCCCAAGGGCCCATGTTTTTTGATTGTTGAAATGATCGGCACCATCGGCAACATGATTCTGCTCGATCAGCACAACATCATCATTGATGTGCTAAAACGCGATCGCGGGGAAGATTCGGGCCGGCAACTATTAGCAGGAAAAAGCTATAGTTATCCGAACAAGCCGGATACGTCGACGGCTCTGGAACAACCACCCTTGTTGCTACCGGAAGGCTTTGCTTGCTGGAGCGATTACCTTGATCAGCAAGGAAACACCCCAACCGCCGCAACCGCCCCGCAGGGGGTTCAGCAGCGCCTGCGCCAAGCCCTGGTGCGTCAGCAAAAAAAATTAAATAAGCGTTTTCACAAAATCAGCACAGAACTCGATCGCCAGCAGTCGGCACAAGAAGAGAGAATCAAAGGTGATTTACTCCTGGCTAATCTCCCTCTGGTAAAAAAAGGGATGGAACAACTAACCGTGGCGAATATATTTTCTGACTCGCAAGAGATGATGGATATCACTCTGGATACGCGTCTCTCGCCGCAACAGAATGCCCAGAACTATTTCAAAAAATACAAAAAGGCGGCGCGAGGTGTCGATCACAGCCAACGACGACTAGCAGAAACCCGGGTCGAATTGCAGTGGCTGGCAGAATTACTGTACCAGCTCGACGATCACCCTGATCCGGCCGATCTGGAAGCCATTTATGCTGAACTTGATGAGGCCGGTCTACTCAAGGGGACGGATGAACACCATAAAAAACGCACCCGCCAGTCCAGTACGCCGCAGGAACTGGTCAGCCCTTCCGGCATCAAGGTGCTGCGCGGTAGAAATAACCAGCACAACGATCTGTTGTCCGGGCGTCAGCTGAAAACCGGTGATCTCTGGTTTCATGCCAACGGTTGCCCCGGGGCCCATGTGGTGCTCAAGGCATCAACTGTCGCGGTGCCTGTAACCGCTGAAGATATAACCTATGCTGCAACCATCGCTGCTGGACACTCCAAGGCCCGAAACGATGCCAAGGTCGAGGTGATGATGGCAACTCCAGAAAACGTATCGCGCCCCAAGGGAGCTCGGCCCGGACTGGTTATCGTTAAAAAATACAAGACCCTGGTTGTAGCCCCCTTCAGGCCGGAATGACACCCTGGTGACGGCTATTTTTTTTGTTGCAAACAAAAAATTCCTTTGTTATAACGTGCCCACGTTTCATGCCGAAGTGGTGGAATTGGTAGACACGCTAGGTTCAGGGTCTAGTGGGCGTAGGCCCGTGGGAGTTCGAGTCTCCCCTTCGGCACCAAAAAAACAGACTGCTTCGGCAGTCTTTTTTTT
>CAZMFD010000079.1:0-9888 GCA_964565445.1 uncultured Geobacteraceae bacterium | reverse complement strand
TTGATAGTATTAGTCACACTCATCCCATCAATCATAAAATTGTTTTCGTAAGGTTTGGCCCCGGAGATGGAGATACGGGGTGGGGCAATTTCACCAACGGTGAGACTTGACTGGCGCTCGTAATCAAACTGGATCTGCGACATCCCTTTCAGGGCTTCGGTAATCGAGCCGGTAGCGGATGGGAGCATCTCAAGTTCAGTGCCGCCGATAGTGGTTTTACCGGATTCAATGGAGGTGGCATGAACAATGACCGGCTTTAACGTGTGAAGGCTTGTCGTCGTTTCGAGTGGGACATCCTCTGGGGCAGGCAGAAGATCCTCAGCCCATAAAGGGAGGGAATAAAACAGCGCAATCATCAGCAGGAAGATTTTCACAGCATACCGTGGTTCAGTTGTTGCCCATATCCCCCCCTTTTTTTGAGCTGTTTATTTAGTCATTATTCTTTACACCAAGACGTTCAAGAATGTCTCTTTTGCCGAGTCCACTGACCAGCACTCGTTTGTGGCGCGCCGTAGCCCCTGTGATAATTTCTATGTCACGTGCTGGAACGCCCAGCTGCTTCGCCAAAAAATCACAGCAACACTTGTTGGCGGAACCATCAACCGGGGGTGCGGTCAGCTTCACTTTGAAAACACCATCATGGCAACCGACAAGCTGGTTTTTTGACGAACGAGGCTGCACCTTAAGCGTAAGGATAACCCCATCCGCTGTTTCGGTGAGATAGTCAGACATCAATCAGGCAGTTCATCATCTGTGATGCCGTCGGCAAACAGAACCTGTAACTCTTCCGGATGCTGTTGCAGATCGATCTGCAGAGTACCAATATCCATGTCGAGAAGTTGCTGATGATTTTCAATCATAGCGCGTAAGCTGTTTCTGAAGGAGTGCCTGACTCGTTTGATTTCCTGAATTTCACCGACCAGCTGGATGCGTCGCTCATTGGCATCGCGCAGAACCCGCTCCCCCTCGATATGAGCTTCGGCAATAACAATTTCGGCATCACGGCGCGCTTGATCTTTTAGCTCCTCGGTCATTTTCTGCGCTGTGACCAGGGTTTGCTGCAGCAATTTCTCACGCTCACGCATCTGTTCCAACGAGGTTCTGGTTCGTGCCAGAGATTCCTTCAGTTCATTATTCTGGTGATATAACTGCTCCAGCTCATCAGCCAACATCTCCAGAAACTGATCGACGGCGGTGGTATCATAACCAAACAGTCGACTTTTGAACCGCTGTTGTTGAATCTCAATCGGGGTAATTCGCATAAAGTGCCTTGCCGGGTTAGGCCGCTAAACGATATAAAAATCCGACCACCAGTTGCTGCACAACCGACAAAAGAAGCAACAGGGCAATAGGAGACAAATCCAGTCCGCCCATTTGCAGAAAAGGCATCAACTGCCGGAGTCGATAAAGAGCCGGATCGGTCATATTGTGAAGAAAACGCACAATGGGATTGTAAGGATCCGGATTCACCCACGAAATCAACGCCCGGGCAATAACGATAAAAATATAAATTGTAAAGGCCAGCTCCAGAATCCGGGCAATGGCGATTAGCAGAAAATCCATATATCACCTCACTTAACTAGGGGCCCTCCAAAAAATGCTGGTTGAACACCATCCAGTATCCGGAGGAAAAAGTAAAAAATATCAGGTCAATTGCTTGGCGTTATATAACTAAAAGGCCAGGACAGTGTCAATAAATCCCTTAAAAAACGTGGGAAACAGTCTTTGACAGCAACGATAAAAATGGTTAGATTGCTATCCTCATTTGTGGATGGACACTAACCACCTGTTTTTTCGGAGACGATCTCATGGTTCAAACCAATAATCTGAATGTGCTTGATGTCACGCCTATTATCGCGCCGGCCGAACTCAAGCAGGTCTTTCCTTTGTCTCTGGATGGAGCCAACTTTGTCAATAACAGCCGCAACACGATTAAGGCAATATTACGCGGTGAAGACAAGCGCCTGATGGTGGTCGTTGGCCCCTGCTCTATTCATGACAGTGCCATGGCCCTTGATTACGCGCGGCGCCTGTCGAAACTGGCGGCGGAACTGAGCGACCAGATGTTTATCATCATGCGGGTCTATTTCGAAAAACCGCGGACGACGATCGGCTGGAAAGGGTTGATCAACGACCCTGACATGAACGGTAGTCACCAGATATCAAAGGGCCTGGGGATTGCCCGACAGTTATTCTGTGCCATGACCGCCATGAAACTTCCGATTGCCAGCGAGATGCTTGACCCGATCACGCCGCAATATCTTTCTGACATGATCAGCTGGGGAGCAATCGGAGCCCGCACCACCGAATCGCAGACCCATCGAGAAATGGCCAGTGGCCTGTCTTTTCCCGTCGGTTTTAAAAACGGCACCGACGGCACCCTGACCATTGCTGCCGATGCCATGGCTGCAGCCAAGCACCCCCACAGCTTCCTCGGCATTAACCGCGAAGGACGCTCATCCATCGTCCAGACCAGTGGCAACCCGAATGTCCATATTGTGCTGCGGGGCGGTAATGATCGCCCCAACTACTATCCGGAAGATATAGAACAAACAGCAGCACTGCTGCGCAAGAAGAATCTTTCCACCGCGATTATGGTGGACTGCAGCCACGCCAACTCCTGCAAGGATCACGAACGTCAACGAGAAGTGCTTGACAACGTCGTCGACCAGCTGGTTGGGCGCCCTGGCAACATCACCGGAGTCATGATTGAAAGCAACATCAACGCCGGCAACCAGGCATTACCAACCGATCCGCGGGATCTACAATATGGTGTTTCGATTACCGATAAATGTGTTGACTGGGATACCACGGTTGAGATGCTGACCGCGGCTTATCAACGCCTGAAAGCACGTCAACTGTAATATTAAACAGTGTTCAGGCCGGCAGGATGTTGAAAAGCCATTTCCAGATCCGGTTTTTCACGATTTTCTTACAGATCATTAAGCAACCGGTATATCAACTGTTCCAATTCCCAGATCATACCGGCAACGGTATCCTGCTCTGCTTGCTCAAGCTGAACGCGAGCGCGATCGAGATCACCATGGGCCTTGAGCAAAACCGGTGACAATTTGGTTTCAAGCTGGTTGCGGGGAATCTCTCCAACCCCTTCTATCCATTCAAGCAACTCCTCTGCTGCGCGATCAACAAAATGTAATGGCTTGGTCTCTTGTTCCGGCAGCATGGTATAAAAATCATCAGCCTGCTGCTCCAATAGTTGGACAATATCCCGGTAACGTTCAGAAATCGTCATACATGACCCTTTAAATCGTTTTTATTCTTAGCTCAACAAGTCAACATCAGGCATAAAACGGGCGTATCATACGCGAACCATCTGCAAAAAACCATGGGTTTAAAACCCCCTTCATCTGAGAATGTTCGGCCTTTGCTGTTGACTTAAACAAAACCGGTCTGGTAACTTTCGATCAATTGATAGCGCTAGGGGAGTCATTGTCACTGAGAGTTCCGCCTCAACGGAACGACCCTTGGAACCTGATCCGGCTGATACCGGCGTAGGGAAGCGGCATTAACACGAATATTCTTCGTCAGCCGCCTTGCATGGTGGCTTTTTTTATGAGCAAACAACTGATACAGATCTGCATCAACGAACGCACGCTGACAGTCGCTTCGGGCACCTTGTTGCGCGAACTACAGCAACTTCAATGCCCTGATGCCGATCTACTAATTGTTAACGGCTACCCCTGCCCAGCAGACCAGATTCTTGCAGACCAGGATCGTATCGTCATGATCCGCCGCGGTGTTGCGCCAGAGCCTCAGGAACTAGAAGCCCTGATGATGGCGCGCCATACCCCTGGGGTTCACACCAAAGTTAAAGGAGCACGGGTTGGCATTGCCGGTGCTGGTGGTCTTGGCTCAGCTATTGCCATCGCTTTGGCACGGACCGGTATCGGTTTTATCAAAATTGCCGATTTTGATGTGGTTGAACCATCCAATCTCAACCGCCAGCAATATTTCATCGATCAGATCGGCCTGCCCAAGGTTCATGCTTTACGCGCCAACCTGCAGCGCATCAACCCACTGGTCACGGTTGATGTTTATCATGGGAAAATTACTGCACAGAACATGAAAGATCTGTTTGCCGATGTTGATATTCTGGTTGAAGCGTTCGATGCTGCGGATCAGAAAGCCATGCTTGCCAATACGTTTCTGCCCACTTTTCCGGAAAAATATCTGGTTGCTGCATCGGGGATGGCCGGCTATGAACCCGGCAACAGCATTCGTACGCAAAAAATTAACGAACATTTCTATCTCTGTGGCGACAACCTGACTTCAGCCGGACCTGGTTGCGGACTCATGGCTCCGCGTGTCGGCATTGCCGCCCATCATCAGGCCAATGCGGTACTAAGACTTATTCTCGGAGAGGATCCGGCAACAGAAGGATAACTTGACTATGCGCATTATTGTTAACGGCAACGAACAACAGATAACCGCTCACACCAGCATCAGTGCCCTGCTTGAAACGGCCAACATCGACCCTGAACAGGTCGTGACCGAGCTCAACGGCCTGATTATCGCCCCAGAGCATTATGAAGAAACCCATCTGAACAACGGTGACACGATCGAACTGATTCAATTTGTCGGCGGCGGATGAAGGAACTACCCCGCCGCAAGCAGAAGGGGTATTCTGAATTCAGAATTCAGGATACAGAAGAGAATTCCAAAGACAGCACCTTTATAATGGCAATGACTTCTGAATTCTAACTCTTTGTATTCCTTCACGTTAACGCAACAAGTCGTGGGGAACTAAACCCTACTTTCAATTAAATTTTATCTATCATATCTAGTGAGGTTTTAACTTTTATGGATCTATTAAAGATCGCAAATCGCACCTTTCGTTCGCGCCTGATGGTTGGCACCGGCAAGTTTTCATCCCATCAGGCCATGCTCGATGCCATGGAACACTCCGGCTGCGAGATTGTTACCGTTGCCCTGCGCCGGGTCGACATCAACAATCCGCAGGATAGCCTGCTGTCTCATATCGACCAGGACCGCTACCTGCTCCTTCCCAATACCAGTGGCGCGCGCACCGCTGAGGAAGCCATCCGCCTGGCCCGTATCGCCAGGGCCGCAGGCTGCGAGCCCTGGGTCAAGCTCGAAGTAACCCCTGACCCTTATTACCTGTTACCCGACCCTATTGAAACCCTTAAAGCGACGGAAGTTCTGGTTAAGGAGGGGTTTATCGTCCTGCCCTACATGCCCGCTGATCCGGTACTTGCCAAACGCCTCGAAGAAGCGGGCGCTGCCACCGTGATGCCCCTGGGGGCCCCTATCGGCACCAACCGCGGCCTGTTAACCCGCGATCTCATCGCCATTATTATTGAACAGGCACAGATTCCCGTGGTCGTTGATGCTGGCCTGGGTGCCCCTTCCCATGCAGCCGAAGCTATGGAAATGGGCGCCGATGCGGTACTGGTGAATACCGCTCTGGCCGACACGCCCGACCCGGCGGCCATGGCCCGCGCTTTTTGTAAAGGGGTTGAAGCCGGACGTGAAGCTTACCGTGCCGGGATCGGACCAAAACGTCAGCAAGCCAGCGCTTCGAGCCCATTAACCGGCTTTTTAAGGGATGAATCGTGAGTTTTTTAGAGCAGATCAATAACTATCCACAAGCTGCAGTACTGAACGCTATCAACACCTCAACGCCTGAGCAGATTGATCATATTCTCGGTCAACAGCGAATCAGCATAGAAGATTTTGCCTGCCTGCTGAATCCCGCCATTGAGGCTGGTCAGCTTGAACGGATGGCACTTAAAGCCCAGCAGATTACCCGTCAGCGTTTTGGCCGGACGATTCTGCTCTATGCCCCCCTGTACCTGTCCAATGAATGCCTTAACGGCTGCCGCTATTGTGGTTTTAATGCCGAGAATGATCTGCTGCGCAAAACCTTGACCCTTGATGAAGCCGAACGCGAAGCGCGCTATCTGCACGAGCAAGGGTTTCGACACCTGTTGCTGCTGACCGGCGAAGCACCGCAAACGGCCAATGTCGACTATCTTGAACAAGCGGTAAAGATCATCAAGCCGTACTGTGGTTCGATTTCGATCGAAGTTTTCCCCATGTCGACCGACGAATATGGACGGATGATTAGCGCCGGTGTCGATGGTCTGACCCTGTATCAGGAAACCTACGATCAGGATCGCTACCGCGACTTACACCCCTATGGCCCCAAAAGTGACTATGAATACCGCTTGCTCGCCCCTGAACGTGCTGGTGAGGCCGGCATGCGGAGGATCGGCATCGGTTCACTCTTAGGTCTTGGTAACAGCCTGACGGATTTATTCTACTCTGGTCTGCACGCACGCTATCTGATGACCCGCTTCTGGAAAACCCTGGTCACCCTCTCCTTTCCGCGCCTGCGCCCTGCTACCGGAGGATTTACCCCCGAGCATTTCGTTTCGGATCGTCAACTGACCCAGTTCATCTGTGCCCTACGCCTGCTGTTGCCCGATGCCGGGCTGGTTCTTTCGACCCGCGAAAGTGCTGACTTGCGCGACAATCTTCTGCCATTGGGAATCACCCAGATGAGTGCCGGTTCCTGCACTGCTCCCGGCGGCTATGGCAATCATTCGGATGAAGGAGGACAATTCAGCATCAGCGATGATCGCAGCCCGGCCGAGATTGAACAACTGCTCAAAAAAGCGGGCTATGATCCGGTCTGGAAAGACTGGGACACAGCCTTTTTAACTTCAGCAGAAGAACGTTAGAGCCCGGCGATGAAGAAGTCCCTGTTGCCACCCCTTTACTTGATAACTGATCGCCAATTAGTTCGCCCGGATCAGGATTTTTTTAAGGTGCTGGAACAATTAATGGTGGCTGGAGTGCGGATGATTCAACTGCGCGAAAAGGATTTGCCGGCACAGCAGCTTCATGCGATGGCGCAGCGTCTGCGCACCATCACCTTACGCCACAACTGCCTTCTGCTGATCAACGACCGCGTTGATATCGCCCTGGCGGTAAATGCCGACGGTGTGCATTTAAGAACTCATTCCCTGCCCCCTACTGTGGCACGAACATTATTAGGCAGGGATAAGCTGATTGGTGTTTCCACCCATTCGGATGAAGAGATCATCACAGCCGCCGAACAGGACGCTGACTTTGCCACCTATGGACCGGTGTTCTACACCCCCTCAAAGGCCGGCTACGGCGCCCCCAAGGGGCTCTCTGAGCTACAAGACGCATGTAGTGCATCTGCGTTACCTGTTTATGCCCTGGGGGGGATAACAGTCACTAATACCCCGGCGGTCATGACCACCGGCACCCATGGTGTTGCGGTCATTTCCAGCCTGATGGCGGCAACAAATCCAACGTCTGCTTGTCAAAAACTCATCAACGCCAGCGGACACATTTAGAAACGATCCCACAGTAACAAGAGGGCTCATCATGAAAACCCTGATTTTCTATTTACTTCTGACGATTTTCTTTCCATCCTTCTGCCTTGCCGATGATTACAATACTGACTACTGCCATGACCCCGTTGAGCTGCACAAGTGGGAACAGATGCTGAGCAACGACCCTGAATCCGAAGCCCTCGCCGTTATCCACGCACTGTGGATCGGGCTGTGCGTCAAGGTAGAGACCCGCCAACTGACGACAATGCAGGCCAATCGGCTCTTTGAACGGTTTCGCGATACCCTGATTGAGCAGATCAGACCACAGAAACCTTCTCCTGACGGAAAAAACATATAGCAATGGCGCAACATTGTCCTGATAGAATGGCAATTTCATGAATAAAGAAAAGATAAAGAAGTATGCCTCTTACAGTGGTAGCGCCACTGTTTTAGTGCTTTCACTGACGATTGTAGCCTTTAGTATTGAGGCTTGGAAAACCGCATTAGGTCTGCAAAGTGTTAGCGCAGGTGGCGGCGAATACTTAGTTTTTTTGATTATATCTCTTCCTGCGTTTATTGCCGTCAATATAGTTCACTGGCTATTGGTTTGGGCGTTATCAAGGTCATACCTGAACAAAAAAATTCGATATGTTTACTGGTTTGCCAACATTTTTGTCATCGGCTTATTCATGGTGGATATGTTGAAACAAATATAGGCAAGCGCCAAACAGGAGGACATAATTGATTAGAGAGATGACCAAACCCGACAGATTAATCGCCATCGGCGATATACACGGTGAAGTGGATCAACTCAATCGGTTGCTCAATAGCGTTGCACCCATGCAAAACGATCGCTTCGTTTTTCTTGGTGATTACATCGACCGGGGCAAGAACAGCAAAGGGGTGATTGACTGTCTGATCCGTTTTCGTGAGGAATTTCCGGATTCTGTTTTTATTCGGGGCAATCACGATCAAATGTTACTTGATGCGCTCATCGAGACAGGAGCCTCCACCGGACACCGTTTACGTGATCAGTCAAGTGCCTATCGGGCCAGCGCCTCAGAATCTGACATCGAAATTTTCCTGTTCAATGGCGGCAAACAAACCCTGCACAGTTATCGCATCACTCACCTCAGCGATTTTCCTGGCGAGCATACCTCCTTTTTACAATCGACTCGTCTGTGGTGGCAGTTCGAGGAATTTATCTTTGTGCATGCAGGAATTGAACAGGGCATCCCCCTAGAAATGCAAAATCCCTTCGTACTGATGTGGGAACGGCTGTCGCCGCCAGGGCAGGATGGTGAGATCCATGTCGTCGGTCATCATCCGACATCCGATGGCGAGCCCTACTTTGAACCAGGGCGATATAATCTGGATACGGGCGCTGTTTACGGCAGAACTCTGACGGCTTGCGATGTGCTCACCAAACAAGTGTGGCAGGTTCGGTGAAGTTCTTGCGGAAGCCTGTGGATTTTTGTGGATTCTTGTGTGCTACCATATAACCACTGGCCGACTCGTTCATTAACAGAGAATCTACCATGCGCGAACGCCTTGTTTTAACCGCGACGACAGATCGTCCCGACAATCCCTTGGAACGGATCAGGGGCGCCTGGAACGGATCAAAAAAGTCATTCGCGAGATGATGCTGTTTCTTCAGTCCCATAGCAACTATCAGTGCCAGGGCAACGAGAAAGAACCAGGACTATCATCCCACCGGAAAACTTCACACCGCCTCCATAACTTTATGTTGCATCCGCTATCGGCCCACTACCAAACGTCCGATAACACGGATGGCACCATCTGATGTCGGCTGAACCACGACCATTTCGCCGGAACTTGGCACGACACCCGTCAAGCCGGTGATATTGACCTGATGAGTGACCAACAGCCGCGGTGGCCCTTGATAAGGATGATTGAGAAATTCTCGCAGGGAGGCGGTTTGCGCAGGTCCGCGTCCGGGCTGACTGAAGAAGGAATCTAGAGACGGCAAGGGTTCTACCGGCCCCAGTTTCAGCAACCGCGCGGTTTCCAGACAGCGACACCAGCGACTCGACCACACCTGGGCGCTGGCAATGCCGTTCACGCGAAACGCGGTACCGATCTTACGCGCCTGATCTCGCCCCACTTGCGACAGGTTGCGTTGGGTCGCACAATCCTCCAGCTTGAAGCCGGCCGGATCGCCCATGCCGGGAGCCAGGGCATGGCGAATGAGCGCTACGGCCTCACCAGTGCCAAGGGCGGTCCAGAGGGCTTCTTCACCTTGATCTGCGCGAGATGCGCTATTCCAACCCAGTAAGCAGGCCAGCGTCAAGATGGTTAAAACTGCGTGCCGGAATATTGGTGGAGAATGGGTCATACTCCACCTACGCTTGCTTGTCGTCGACGACGACAAACAATTCACACGGGGCGACTGTTTTTGTGCAGGTTGACGGTTGTTAGTCCCCAGATTGGTTTGATAAAAACTGGCAGGTTATTTTCAGAATGTGTTAGAGAGGTGAATGAGAATCTCAGATTAAATTGGATCTGATCATCGTCATTG
>CAZMFD010000078.1:0-9997 GCA_964565445.1 uncultured Geobacteraceae bacterium | reverse complement strand
ATAACCCCTCAAATACAGCAAAGGGCTTAAGCGCCTGCTTAAACCCTTTGCTGTATCAAAATAAACCGTAATCTTGACGCACAATAATCAAACGGTAACGGATTGGACAATGGTCTCCATTTCATCCTTGCCGATAAGTTTCAGTTTTTTGACCTTATTTTTTTCGAGTTCTTCTTCAGCAGAAAGGAAGGCGCGTTTTTCAAATTCCTGCAACTGTTTTTCAAGTAAGTTGTGGTTTTCATAGAGCATGCGAAACCTTGCATTATTGTCAATAAGGTTCTGCAAAAGAGCTTGATCAATGTCCATAGGAACCTCCACCGGTGTTGACGTTTAGGGGTGCTTAACCTCTCTGAAATTAACCAGATCAGTTGTGAAAAGTCAACACCTAACCCGGCGCTAACCAATATTGTTGTTCTGTCTGTTCAGCTCAGCATCGGAGGGTCTGATATAGGTCGGAACGACCTGCTCCGGGCGTTGGGACAAGCCCTTGAAAAAATCCTGCAAGGCCAGAGCGGCAACCCTGGAGGCCTGGATGGGATGACAGCAGGCAGGTGCCAGGGCATGTTGTTCAAACCCATGTTGTAAGATAAGATCGCGGTAAACGCCAACGCCGTCACCAACAAAACAGCTGTCCGGCGGTAGCTCCGCCAGAACCTTGCGGGGCGCAATCACCCGGGCCGCTCTTAAAGGGCAAGGAAAACCACCCTGAAGTTGAAACTGCTGGGTATAAACCTCTTTCTTTCTGGCATCAACAAAGACACACAGCGGGCGCGACAACAGCGGCAGATTCATCGCTATTGCTGCCAGGGAAGAGACACTGACAACCGGCAAATCAAGCACCTGGGCCAATCCCTTGATCGTCGCAACGCCGATACGCACGCCGGTAAAAGCGCCGGGGCCTGCCACCACGGCCAGCAGATCCAGATCAGCGAGCGTCCACCCTGCGGCCTTCAGCAGTGCATCAATCTGCGCCAGCAGGCTCTGGCTATGGGTACTGCGCAGATTAAGGGCAGATTCAGCCACCAGCATCTCAGCCTGACACAAAGCGACACTACTGATCTGCGACGAGGTATCCAGTGCCAGAATCCTGGGGTTGTCAACCATCATCAGGTCAGCCCCAGAGACGGATGATGTCGTTGTAGAACGCCAGCACCATCAACATCAGCAGCATCGCCATACCAACCTGCTGAGCCACCTCCCGCGCCCGCAAGGAAACCGGACGGCGGGTGATCAGTTCGAAGAGATAAAACAGAATATGGCCACCATCCAGGATCGGAATCGGCAACAGGTTCAAGATTCCCAACTGGATAGAAATAAACGCCAGCACCGTTAAAATAGCGGCGATATCGGTCTGGGCCGCCTGACCGGCAACCTGAACCACTGTGATCGGTCCGCCGATATTTTTTGCTGAGACATTTCCGGTAAACAGCTTTTGAATAAACACGAGGGTCAATTCGACCAGCTCACGGGTCTTTGCAGCTCCTTCACGAAAAGCCGCCACAGGCCCAAAACGCTTCAATTCAAGCTCGTGCAGTGGTGCCACACCCAGAAGGAAATCACCATCCGCTTCACGCTTTTCGGGGGTCATGACCACAGAAAATTCACGCCCGTCCCGTCCGACCAGGACATCAACGGGCTCTCCTTGCGTCTGCTGAATCAGTTCGCGCAGATCGTACCAGGAATGAACAGCTTGACCATCAATACGCAGAATCTGATCACCGACCTCTATGCCTGCCTGATCGGCCGCCAGGCCCGGTGCCGTACCGCCGATACGCGCCGCCAGATCGGGCATCAGTCCTAAGCCCTGCATTCCTTCCAGGCTGTTATTGTCCGCTGGAACCAGCAACTGCTCTTGACGACCATCACGGCTAACCTCAAACAACAAGGGTGATCCGGCCTCATTAACAAAACGCAGGTTAGCCTGATTCCAATACTCAATGGGCGTACCATTGACAGCTGTCAAACAATCACCGGGCATAAAGCCACCACGCTCGGCATCAGAATCCGGCAGCACATAACCGACACAGGCCGGATCTTCAACATAACTCGGCATCTGCACGCCGATCATGAAAGAAATCGGAAGAATCAATAATGGCAACAGCAGGTTCATCAAGGGCCCGGCACCAACAATCGCCAACCGCCGTGACACCGGCTTGGCAGCGAAGGATCTGTCATCATCTCCGGTTGCCTCAACGCTCGCTTCCCCCTCGGCGCCTGACCCTTCGCCCAGCATCTGCACGTAGCCCCCCAGCGGAACGGCACAGATCAAGTATTCTGTTTCTCCATAGCGGTACGAAAGCAGCTTGGGCCCGAAGCCGATGGAAAACTTCAGGACCTTGACGCCACACAGCTTAGCAACGGCAAAATGACCGAGCTCATGAACAAAAACCAGAAAGCCGAGCATCAAGATGCCGGCAACGACGGTTGTCATGTCAAACCTCCAGCAATAAATTCCCGGGCACGGCCACGCGCCCACCGATCTGTCTGTAATACCCGTTCAACCGTTGTCACCGCTTCCGGCGAGTGACAGGCCATCACCCGCTCGATCAACTCAGGAATAGCGGTGAATGAGATCTGTTGATTAAGAAACGCCGCTACTGCTACCTCGTTGGCAGCATTCATCACCGCCGGCAATGTTCCGCCTGACTCAAGAGCCTGATAGGCCAAAGCCAGACAGGGAAAACGCTGCAGATCAGGTGCAGAAAAGTTCAGCCTGCCCAATTGGCACAGATCAAGGCCCGACTGGTTCAGTGGTAAGCGTTGCGGCCACGACAGGGCGTAGGCGATCGGCGTTTTCATATCGGGCACCCCAAGTTGGGCGATGACAGATCCATCGATGTATTCTACCATGGAATGGACAATACTTTGCGGATGGATATGAACGTCGATCTTGGTTGCCGGCACGGCGAAAAGCCAGTGTGCCTCGATAACTTCCAGCCCCTTGTTCATCAGGGTGGCAGAATCGATAGTGATTTTTTTCCCCATCCTCCAGTTGGGATGAGCTAAAGCATCTGCCGGGGTAATATGACTGAACTTGGCCGCCGGACGCTCACGAAACGGCCCGCCGGAGGCAGTTAAAATCAAGCGCCGAATATCGCCGTAGTGGTGACCGGCCAGGGCCTGAAAAATGGCCGAGTGTTCACTGTCCACCGGCAGCAGTTTAACCCCTTGTTGTCTGACCGCTGCCATAATCAGGCTACCAGCCATCACCAGAGTTTCCTTGTTTGCCAGGGCGATATCCTTACCGGCCTGCACTGCCGCCATCGTCGGCACCAGCCCGGCCGCACCCACCACGGCCGCAACCACCATATCGGCCTGCTCAAGGGTAGCACAGCGGATCATCCCTTCGACCCCACAGCAGACCTCGATTTTCAGGTCACTCAAGCGCTCCCTGACGCTTTTGGCGTCCTGGCTGTTAATCACGGCCACGACAGCGGGCTGAAACTTTCGCGCCTGGGTACAGAGCAGATCAAGATTGGCTCCCGCCGTCAGCGCAACAACCTGGTAGGCGTCGGGAAACTCTTCAACAATCTGTAAGGTGCTGACCCCGATGGAACCGGTCGACCCCAGAACAGCGATCTTCTTCATCTGTCGCCCCTAACCACCGAAGCCTCCGCGGGCAACATAGTAAATTAGTGGAATAGCGAACAGCAGGCTATCCAGACGGTCGAGCAGCCCGCCGTGGCCGGGGATCATATCCCCTGAATCCTTGACCTTGCAGGCCCGTTTCAGCATTGATTCAAACAGATCGCCGATCTGGCCAACGACACCTAAAAGGAGACCGACAGCAACAACCGGCCAGAAACCGATGGCGGAAAAAAACACAAATTTCGAGAGCAAGGCTCCCAACACCGCTCCACAAACACCACCAACGGCACCCTCTATGCTTTTATTAGGACTGATCAGGGGATAGAGCTTACGCTTGCCGATACGACTACCGACAACATAGGCGCTGGTATCACAGCACATGACAACAACCAGGGTGAGAAAAATCCATTGGCGGCCATCGACGAGCAGGCGCAACGGCACCAGGTGCCCCAGCATTACTGCGACATAGATAAGCCCCAGACAGATCCAACCGATATGGTGATGAACGCGAGCAAGGGTTCCCGGGCGCAGCAGAAAGAACAGGGCCAGAACCAGAAAAACGACGGTCAAAAAAACTGCCAGCGAGGCCGGTTGGTTGAAAAAAACCAGGGGAACAACAGCGGCGCCAAGGGCTGCAGCGAACCACTGAATAAAGACCTGCTCCTGTTTCATGCCCATGCGATTGAATTCAAACAGCGCCAGAAAAACAATCAGGGTAACAAAAAGAGTGAAGATTAGCGGTGAGGCAAACCCCAACAGCAAGATCAGCAGCGGCAACGCAATAGCGGCAGTTATCAGACGTTGTTTAATGGTCGTTCTCCTTTACCTCGGGATCAGATCTGCAGCTGGTCGTCGGTCAAGCCAAAGCGGCGGCGGCGTTGACAGTAATCAGCAAACGCCTTATTGAGTTCGTCCAGATTGAAGTCCGGCCACAAGACATCGGTAAAATAGAGCTCGGTATAGGCGGACTGCCAGAGCAGAAAATTACTGAGCCGCATTTCACCGCTGGTGCGGATCATCAGATCAGCCGCCGGCATCTCGGCAAGGTCAAGACCGGCGGCAAAGGTGTCAGCGTCCAGCCGCTCAGGATCCAGATTGCCGGCTTGAACCTGCGCGAGAATCCGCTTAACCGCGCGCAGAATTTCATCGCGACCACCATAGGACAGGGCCAGAACCAGAGTCAGTCCGGTCCCGGCAGAGGTTACCTGTACCGCCTCGGCAATGGCTTGCTGGACCGTTGCGGTCATGCGCGAAAGATCACCAATAACCTGCAGACGGATGCCATTGTCGAGCATTTTTTGCCGCTGTGAGGCCAGGTAGTCGAGGAGCAATAACATCAGGGCATCGACTTCCTGCCGGGGCCGGCCCCAGTTCTCGGAACTGAAAGCGAACAGACTTAAGTAGCGCACCCCCTTACGGGCACAGGCATCGACCACCTCGGTCACAGCGTCAACCCCCTGCTGATGACCGGCAATCCGCGGCAAACCCCGCTGTCGTGCCCAGCGCCCATTGCCGTCCATAATAATGGCGACATGAGCAGGGATGTTGTTCATTTCTGAATCTAAGGTGTTCTGCATCATTAGGGCTGAATCCACATCGTTAATATACTGCGCAATGCAAATTACCATGGCTGCGTTGACAGCGGCAACTCTAGCGCTATCGGGTAACAGTTTAAACTGACGGCTCACCAAAAAAAAAGAGCGTTAAAAAACGCTCCTTTTGGCCTTTTATCAGAACCTGGTCATTGGCTGATCGCGTTTACCGGACAGGAACTGATACAAGCCGCACATTCGTTACAATCGTCTGTAATCCGGAAAAGTTCTCCGAATTCAACGATCGCGCCTACCGGGCATTTGTCAACACAGGTTCCGCAACCGATACAGTCTTCAGTTATCTTCAATGCCATCATCTCTCTCCTTTGGCGTAAGAGAACAGCCATCATCAGACCTCCAGCAACTCCCGCTCCTTGCTCTGTATCACCGCTTCGATGTTACTGATATATTCATCGGTCAACAATTGAACATCCTTTTCACCGCGCTTTTGATCGTCTTCGGTAATCTCTTTTTCTTTTTCCAGCATTTTCAGATTTTCATTAGCGTCACGCCGGGCATTACGCACCGATATTCGTGCGTCCTCCGCCATGCGCTTAATTAGCTTGACCATTTCCAGGCGTCGTTCTTCGGTTAGCGCCGGCACCGGCAAACGGATCAATTGACCATCAGAGGAAGGCGTCAGGCCGATATCTGCCTTAAAGATGGCCTTTTCGATGGCGGGCAACAGGTTTTTTTCCCAGGGCTGAACGGTAATCAACCGCGCCTCAGGTGCTGACAGGGTCGCAACCTGACTTAACGGGGTTGGAACACCATAATACTCGACCTTGACATCATCGAGCAGGGCGGTACTGGCTCGCCCGGTACGGACCTTGGTCATTTCCTTTTTCAAGGCCTTGATCGCCTTGTCCATACCGCTGCGCGCTTCGCTGAGAACCTCATCAATCATTGCTGTTACCTCCTCTGACAATAGTGCCGATCCGTTCACCAAGAACGACCTTTTTAATGTTGTCACGGCATGTCATATCAAAAATGATCATCGGAAGATTGTTATCCATGCACAAAGACGTCGCCGTCGCGTCCATCACCTGCAGCCCCTTCTGTAATACCTCCAGATAAGTCAGAGTCGCAAGCTTGATCGCATTTTTGTCCTTATTAGGGTCCGCTGAATAAATGCCGTCGACCTTGGTGGCCTTGAGAATCACGTCTGCGTGAATTTCCATGGCGCGCAGACTGGCAGCAGTATCGGTGGTGAAGTACGGGTTGCCGGTGCCGGCACTGAAAATGACCACGCGCCCTTTTTCCAGGTGCCTGACCGCCCGCCGACGAATATAGGGTTCAGCGATCTGCTGCATATCGATCGCCGACTGCACGCGCGTAATAACCCCTTGTTTTTCCAAAGCATCCTGCATCGCCAGACTGTTCATGACGGTCGCCAGCATGCCCATATAATCGGCACTGGCACGATCCATTCCTTTGGACGATGCCGCTACCCCACGAAAAATATTCCCCCCCCCGATCACCAGGGCAACCTCAACGCCGAGATCAGATACCTCTTTGATCTCGGCAGCAATGCCGTTAATGACAGCCGGGTCGATACCATAACCCTGCTCTCCAGCTAATGCTTCACCACTGAGTTTTAGCAGTATTCTTTTGTATTTGATGGTTACCACAAGCTGCTCCTGTTGGTAATTCTCCCTTATTGACTCATTGCTGCAACTTCGGCAGCAAAATCATCGACCTTCTTTTCAATCCCCTCGCCCAACTGGAAACGGACATAGCCGTTCAGCACAACCGGGGTACCAATTTCCTTGGCGCAGGCATCAACAACCTTCTGAACGGTTTGATCAGGATCGATAACAAAAGCCTGCTCAAGCAGACAAACATCGCCGAAAAACTTGTTGATCTGCCCGGCGATGATTTTTTCGACGATATTCTCCGGCTTGCCGCTTTCCAGTGCTTTGACCCGCATGATCTCTTTTTCTTTTTCGACGATCTCGGTCGGCACTTCATCGCGGTTCAGGTATTGCGGCGAGGTAGCAGCTACATGCATCGCAATCTGCTTACCGAGCTCATTAACACGCTCATCATTGGCGCCGGTTTTCAGTTCAACCAGCACGCCGATCTTACCGGCACCGTGGACATAAGAGGTCACTACCCCTGCGCCGGCATCGATACGGGCCAGGCGGCGAATGCTCATATTTTCACCAATGGTAGCGATCTGATGGGTCAATTCTTCAGCCACAGTACGACCGCTACCCGGGTAGGCAATTGCATTGAGGGCCTCTACATCGGCCACCGGATTAGCCAGAACAATATCCCGGACACCATTGACAAACTCCTGAAATGCGTCATTTTTGGCGACAAAATCAGTTTCAGCATTAATCTCGACAATCGCTCCGACAGAACCTTTAGATTCCGCCGCGACCATTCCTTCAGAAGCCACGCGCCCGGATTTTTTGGCGGCGGCGGAAAGCCCCTTCTTGCGCAGAAAATCGATAGCTTCTTCCATGTTACCGGCGGTTTCAGTCAATGCTTTTTTACAATCCATCATTCCGGCTCCGGTTGCCTTGCGCAACTCGGATACCATGGCTGCGGTAATGCTCACTGTTTCCTCCCTATTTTTTAAGCAGGTTTAAAAACCTGCAACTGATATGATAACCACAAGAACGGCCGGACCTGTCAGCCCGGCCGCTGGGCCTGCGATAATAATTTTATTGATATTGCTTATTCTGTTGCGACCGGCGCTGCTACTTCGACGTCCTTAGCAGCCACGGCCTTTTCAGGCTTTTCTTCCACAGCAGCCACGACTTTTTCCGGTTTTTCTTCCGGTGCGACCGCCTCATCCTTGCCTTCGGCGTCGGTCTGCTTTTTAACTTTCTGGCGCTCAGCACCTTCAACACAAGACTCAGAAATCAAATTGGCGAACAGACGAATGGCGCGAATGGCGTCATCGTTGCCGGGGATAATGTAGTCAATGTCGTCCGGATCACAGTTGGTATCGACAACAGCAACTACCGGAATCCCAAGTTTCTTGGCTTCCTGTACAGCGATTGCTTCTTTTTTCGGATCAATAATAAAGATAGCGCCGGGGAGTTTGTTCATGTGCTTGATGCCCCCGAGGTTTTTTTCGAGTTTTTCACGCTCACGATCAAGTTGAAGGGCCTCTTTTTTGGTATATTGATCGAGGGTACCATCAGCTGCCATGGCCTCAATTTTTTTGAGCCGATCAATGCTGGCCTTGATGGTGGTGAAGTTGGTTAACATCCCGCCGAGCCAACGATTGTTGACAAAGTACTGGCCGGCACGCAGCGACTCTTCTTTGATGGAATCCTGAGCCTGTTTCTTGGTACCGACAAACAGAACCTTGTCACCGGCGGCAACCGTGTCCTGAATGAACTGACAAGCGGTACGGAAATAGCGCACCGTCTTTTGCAGGTCGATGATATAGATCCCGTTCCGAGCACCAAAAATATAGGGCTTCATTTTCGGGTTCCAGCGTTTGGTCTGGTGGCCGAAGTGGACACCGGCTTCGAGCATTTGTTTCATGGAAATCTGTGCCATTGTTCTTTTCTCCTTAAAGTCTGGTTTTTAATCCTCCGCCTCGATCGATTTCAGCAGGACCCCATGCTTAAGGGAACCACCCCGTCTGAATCACGAGACGTGCGTATTTGGACAAGTGCAAACGTATATCATTTCAGCCGCAACCCAGGCAAGAAAAAACAGAGCCGGTGAGAAAGTGATCTTTGTTGCCGGAGTGGCAGGACAAAAACCACAACGACCGGCAGCGATTGCTTTTGGTGTATTTACACAGGACCGCCACTGTAATAACATCGCCGCCCATGTCACAGCAACGAATCCATCGATATATCCTTCGGGAAATCAGTGTCCCGGCGACCATGAGCCTGCTGATTTTCTCCTTTGTCGTGCTCCTCGGACGGATCCCACGGCTGACTGAGATGATCATCAGCAAGGGTGTTCCGGCGCTGGACATCATTGCCTTGTTTGCTTTTTTACTGCCAACCTTCTTAAGTGTTACTGTTCCGTTGTCATTTCTCCTCGGCATTCTTCTGGCCTTTGGCCGACTTTCGGCGGACAGCGAATATGTCGCCATGAAGGCTTCCGGTATCAGCCTTTATTCGATGGTCAAACCGGTCGTCTTTCTGGCCCTGCTTTTCACCCTGCTGACCGCGACCATGACACTCGTGATTGAACCAGCCAGCAAACGGGCCTTACGGACAAAGATCTTTGAGATTGCGTCGACCAGCCTCAATGTCAGCGTCAAACCCGGGGTCTTCAATGATGACGTGCCCGGTATCGTGCTCTACGCCCAGGCAGTTGACGAACGCCGGGGAATCATGCGCGATGTTTTCATCTCCGATGAGCGCAACAACTCAGTGCCAACAACGATCACTGCCAGTGAAGGGTTATTTATCAGTAATCCCGAAAGCCTGATCCTGACCTTGCGACTGCGTAACGGCGAAATCCACCGGCAACCCGACAACACCGAACAGGACGCCTACCAGACCATCAGCTTTAACAACTACGATATCAACCTTGATTTTTCCGAACAGCTCAGCGCAGGACAACGCAGCCGTTCCCGTGGGGAAATGTCATGGCAAGAATTGCGTGAGGCAATCCCCACAGCTGCTCCCGGAAAACAGCGCTACCGCCTTGAAGCTGAACTTCATGAACGGATTGTTATTGCCCTTGCCCCCCTGGTTCTGATTCTGATCGGCATCCCCCTCGGCCTGCAATCACAACGCTCCGGCAAGGGGGCAGGCTTTGCCCTGGCGCTGGTGGTTTTTCTGGTTTACTACATCCTCTTAAGTTTTGCCGGCACCCTTGCCGATAAAGGG
>CAZMFD010000077.1:0-10077 GCA_964565445.1 uncultured Geobacteraceae bacterium | reverse complement strand
AAGGGAGGCTCAAAAGAGCCTCCCAATGATCATTCAGATTTAATAACTAAGTTGATTTATTACTCGATACCAGCAGCTTTTTCGAGCATTGCGGTAGTAACCGACTTGGGACGCTCAAGGCCATAACCCAGAGCACGGTCCCAGGTGATGTTGGCAAGGCAGCCCAGTGCGCGGCCGATACCGAACAGAACGGTGTAGAACTCATACTGGGTAACGCCGTAGTACCACTGGATAACACCGGACTGGGCGTCAACATTTGGCCAGGGGTTCTTGGCTTTGCCGTGCTCGGTGAGCACGCCGGGAGCGACTTCAAAAATCATACTCACCAATTTAAACAGCGGGTAGTCTTTAAGACCTTCGGTCTTGAGGCAGAACTCACGCTGAGTGGAATAACGGGGATCAGTCTTGCGCAGAACGGCATGACCATAACCGGGGATAACCTGTCCGCTGTTGAGCGTATCCCAGAGAGCTTTTTTGAGGCCCTCTTCGGTGGGTACTTCACCGCCCAGATGACTCATGAAATTCTGGGTCCAGCGCAACACTTCTTCGTTGGCCAGGCCATGGAGTGGGCCGGCCAGGCCATTGAGGCCGGCACTGTAGGCATAATAGGCGTCAGACAGGGCGGAAGCGACCAGGTGCGTGGTATGAGCAGAAACGTTGCCGGACTCGTGGTCGGAGTGAATGATGAAGTACATCCGCGCAACATCATCGTAAGGAGCAGGGATACCCATCATGCGAGCGAAGTTGCCGCCCATGTCGAGTTCCGGATCAGCTTCAATATGGGTATCACCCATGTACTTCATGCGGTAGATGTAAGCACCGATAGGACCCAGTTTAGCCATCATATTGCTAGAATCTTCGTACATATCTTCCCAGCAGTCCATCTTGTTGAATTTGCCGGAGGAGTAGGTTTCCGAAAAAATCGAATCACGCTGCATAGCGAGAACCGCTGAGGAGAACATCGTCATCGGATGGGAATCACGCGGCAAAGCGCGCAGGACATCAATAACGTACTGAGGAACCTGAGAACGCTGCTTCCAGTCCGCGACGACCTCAAGGGTCTGCTCCATGGTCGGCACATCGCCGGTCAGCAACAGGTACCAGAAGGCCTCAACATAGGGATATTCGCTACCGGGAACCTTGGGCAGGGCTTCGAACGTCTCAGGAATGGTTTTGCCGCGGAAGCGGATGCCTTCCATTGGGTCAAGATATGAAATGTCAGTTACCAGACACTTGATGCCCCGTGCACCACCAATGGCCTGACCGATGGTCACTTCGCCAAGGCCAACATCACTGAACTCTTTAACAAGTTTGGTAGTCCGAGGACGATGATCCGCAATTTTCTGTGCCAGTACTTTTTTCAATGTGGACATGCTCTCTCTCCTTTTGTGGGTGTTAGAACAGCTTATTGATGCCCTTGCGGGCCATGGAAAACTTTTCCGCCGGGCGGAAAAATGAATAAACAATTCATGAATCTAAAAACCATACGCCCCATGGCAAGCCCAGTAACGCAGGGGTGGTTCGGAAAGTCTGAACTTCGAGACATCAAGGATGCCGCCGGAGGACCGGCAAACAGCCGAACTCCCCAAATGATGTTCTAACAATATACCCCTTCATTGTCAAGTTGTAAATTGTATACTGTATCCAACAAACCTAACCTCGTATTTTACCGGTGTTTTGATGACAATGTCCTGATTTTTTTCTTTGCGCGCTCCCGGAGCAGTGTTATCATGCCCAAAATTTATGCAAAAAAAACCCTTAACAATACAATCACTGACCCTAACAAGCCCGGTTATCCTGGCCCCCATGGCCGGGATCTCAAGCCTGCCTTATCGCCGCATCATGAAATCCGCTGGTGCCGGTCTGGTCTTTAGTGAGATGGTCAGCGCCAACGGTCTGATTCGCGATGGCGCCAAAACCCGGCAACTGCTGACCACCCATCCGGATGAAAATCCTCTTGGAGTTCAGCTATTTGGCAGCGATCCAAAGATACTTGCCGAGGCCGTTTCAAGGCTAGACGCGCCGGCGCTGGTTGATCTGAATATGGGGTGTCCGGTAAAAAAAGTGATACGCAGCGGTTCCGGTAGCGCCCTGCTGCAGCATCCCGGCCTGATCGCCCGCATCCTTAAGGCCGTGAGGCACTGTGTGTCCGCCCCCCTGACCATCAAGATCCGTTCGGGGTGGGATATCCAGCATATTAACTTCCTTGAAGTTGGACACATTGCCCAGGAAGAAGGTGTCGATGCCATTACCCTTCACCCGCGCACCCGCTGCCAGGGTTTTGCCGGCCGGGCAAACTGGCAGCACATTGGCGAATTGAAGCAGGCTCTCAATATACCAGTGTTTGGAAGTGGCGATATTATGACTGTTGATGATGGCCTCCGTATGTCCCGCGAAACCGACTGTGACGGGCTGATGATTGGTCGGGGCGGCTACGGTAACCCGTGGCTGATCAGACAGCTGAATGATGCCCTGCAAGGCAAACAGATCGCCTATCCGAGCACCGCCGACAAACTGGCGATGATTCACCGCCATCTTGAACTGCACCGCGAGCAGTTTGGTGACTATAAAGCACTACTCGAAATGCGCAAGCATATCAGCTGGTACGCGCGTGGCATGGAGGGTGCCGGCCACTTCAGATCACAGCTTCAGTCATGCCGACAAATGTCCGAACTTGTTACCACGACTGATCATTTTTTCCAGGACCATCACCTATGATAACAACCAACCGGCTGGCGCTGGAAGACTACTTTTCTATCATCGACAACATAGAAGACGCCGTTATTGCCATTAATCAAGCAGGAACCATTATCCTGTTTAACCCGGCGGCACAGAACTTTACCGGCCTCTCCGAGCGACAAGCCCTGGGCAAAGTGTTTTGCGACTGTTTCCAGCAACAGAAGAGCCTCTGCGATCTGGCCCGAACCACTCTACGTGAAGGGCGCTCCCTCTCTGACCACGAGGCGGTTACCTTTGAATCCCTGGGCCGCCGGCGTAAACGTTATCTCAGTGTCAGCGTCTCACCGATCCTCTCCAGTGCCGGACAGCAACAGGGCGCTATTGTCATCATGCACGATTTAACCCAGATACGCTCACTCGAAGAGACGGTGCGTCATGCTGACCGCCTCACCATGGTCGGGACAATGGCTGCCGGGCTCGCCCACGAAATCAAAAACCCTCTGGGAGGCATCAAAGGTGCTGCTCAGCTATTACAGATGGAATTGAGCGAACAGTCAGAGCTGCAGGAGTACACCAGCCTGATTATCCGCGAAAGCGAGCGCATCAACCGCATCATCGTTGAACTGCTCGATCTTGCCGCACCACGCCACAACCGTCTTGAGCCGGTTAACATTAACAAATTGCTCAACGAAATGATTGTCCTCCACCGTCACAGTGCACAAGCTAAGCACATCGATTTCAAACTGCTCCTTGACCCGAGCATTCCACCCATCTACGCTGATAGTGACCTGCTGAACCGCCTGTTTCTTAATCTGCTCAAAAATGCCTGGGAAGCATCTTTCGAACATACCGATATAATCATTGAAACCAGAATCGATGGCGAATATTATCTCAGCATTGAAGGTTCTCGCCCGACCCCCCTGGTTCAGGTACGCATCAGCGACCGAGGTCCCGGCCTCTCACGTACCGAGATGGAGCAGGTATTTACCCCATTTTACACGACAAAAGTGGGTGGTAGCGGCTTAGGGCTGCCGATTTGCCAGAAGATTGTTGCCGACCATGGTGGTTTGCTGCACTTCAATGAACACCCTGACGGTGGTACGATTGTTACGGTATCCCTCCCGCTGTTGCGCACAGATCGTAGCGAATAAGCACATCACGAGGAACAAAGACCTATGGCCATTTCCCGCATTCTTATTGCCGATGACGAAGAGAGCATCCGCTGGGTTCTTTCCAAGGCCCTGAAAAAACAGGGGTATAATGTCGAACTAGCAGAAGATGGCAATCAGGCCAGGAAGATGTTGCAACAGCGCCACTACGATCTTGCAATTCTTGACATCAAAATGCCCGGAGTGACCGGATTTGACGTTCTCAAATTGATTCGTGAAGAATACCCGACTACGCTGGTTGTAATTATGACCGCTGAAGCAACCATGGAACATGCCGTCACTGCTATGAAAAACGGCGCCTATGACTACCTGACCAAACCTTTTGACCTAAGTGCTCTGGACGCGATCATTTTTAAAGCAACCAAAGCCGCAGAGGTTACTGAACAGATCGATCAACTAAAAAGTGAAATTCAGAGCCAGTACAGCTTCGGCCGCAGCATCATCGGCAACAGCCAGACCATGCAGACCGTTTACAAAACGCTCGGCCGGGTTGCCGGCTCTGATGTCACCGTCCTGATTACCGGCGAAAGTGGTACCGGCAAGGAGCTGATTGCCCGCGCTATCCACATGAACAGCCCACGGCTGGGCAAACCCTTTATTGCCCTGAATTGTGCGGCTATCCCACGAGAACTGCTGGAGAACGAACTTTTCGGTCATGAACGGGGCGCTTTTACCGGAGCCACCGATCGTAAGGCGGGAAAATTTGAACAGGCCGAAGGTGGAACCCTGTTTCTTGATGAGATCGGCGACATGCCGCTGGAATTACAGGCAAAGCTGCTAAGGGTTCTGCAGGAGAAAGAGATCACCCGCACCGGTGGTCAGCAAACGATCAAAGTCAACGTCCGCATTGTCGCCGCAACCAATCAAAACATGACGGAGCAGGTCGAGGAAAAGACCTTTCGTGAAGACCTCTATTACCGCCTTAATGTTGTACCTATTGCATTACCGCCACTACGCGAACGGCGGGAGGATATCCCGGCCCTGGTCGATTTTTTTCTACAGAAAGCGCGGGAGGATTTTGGTATTAAGGCCATTGAGTGCAGTCCGCAGGCACTGGAATTACTCAAAGGACATCATTGGCCCGGCAATGTCCGGGAGCTGGAAAACACGATTAAACGTGCCACGCTGCTGTGTCCCAATCACGTGCTGACGCCAACGGACTTTCCTGACCTGGACTCCAAAAAAGGGGCATATCTCAACGAAGATTCGCTGGAAGCGCTGGTCTGTCGCAAACTCAAAAGTTCATTGGCACAGATGGATTTAACCGAGATGAATAATCTCTATGAGATGGTTCTGCATCAGGTTGAACGCCCGCTGATCAATATTGTCCTGCAAAAAGCGCGCTGCAATCAGGTCCGCGCTGCCGAAATCTTAGGTATCAATCGCAATACCCTGCGCAAAAAAATCAACACCCTGAATATTGAGGTCAAGCGCAGCAATGGTGACTAATACCCATCCTCGCGGCGCGCCTGATTTTCAAACCGGGTAAATTCGCCGCGAAAGGTCAGATGAACGGTGCCGATCGGCCCATTACGCTGCTTGCCGACAATAATTTCGGCGTCCTTTTCGTGCCCCTTTTCACAGGTTTTTTCCCGGCTCTTGCATTCTTCGCAGTAAACTGTTTCGCGGTAGATAAACATGATGACGTCAGCATCCTGTTCAATGGCACCGGACTCACGCAGATCTGCCATGAGCGGCCGCTTATCGGTCCGGCTTTCAAGCGAACGGTTGAGCTGCGACAAAGCAACGACGGGCACCGAAAGTTCTTTAGCCAATGCTTTTAAAGAACGTGAAATCTCGGAAATCTCCTGTTGCCGACTCTCGGGATTACTCCCCCTCATTAGCTGCAAATAGTCAACAATGATCAACCCCAGACCGTGCTCAGCCTTAAGGCGCCGCGCCTTGGAGCGCAGTTCGAGCACCGAAATAGCCGGGGTATCATCAATAAAAATCTGGGTTTCACTCAGCTGACCGGCCGCCATAGTCAGCTTGGGCCAGTCTGATTCTCCGAGATGGCCGGTTCTTAAACGTCCGGCGTCAACCTTGGCCAGCGAGCAGAGCATCCGCTGTACCAGCTGTTCCTTGCTCATCTCTAATGAAAAAACAACCGCCGGCAGCGGGTTGTCATCATGAGTCGTAGCATATTCTACCAGGTTCAGCGCAAAGGCGGTTTTCCCCATGGAGGGACGAGCCGCAATAATAATCAGGTCGCTCGGCTGCAACCCTGCAGTCATTTTATCGAGGTCAAGATAACCGCTGGGGACCCCAGTCACCAGTTCTTTGCGCTCGTAGAGCTTTTCGATGGTTTTGAACGTATCCTTGAGAATTTCCCGGACCGGAAAATAGGATGGGCGCGTACGATTTTCAGCAATCTCGAAGATCGCCTTTTCGGCGCGATCAAGGATCTCCTCCATATTGCCGCCATCATAACCTTGGGTGGCAATATCGGTCGACACCTCGATCAGTTTGCGTGCCACCGCCATTTCTTTAACCAATTTACAGTAATAGGAGATATTGGCAGCAGTCGGCACATAATCGACCAGGGTTGCCAGATAACCACTGCCACCGGCAGCGTCCAGTTCCTGACGCGTTTTAAGCTCGGAGGTCAGGGTCACCAGGTCAGCGGGTTCGTTGCGCTCAGACAAGCGAATCAAACCATGAAATATTTTACGGTGGCTCTCACGGTAAAAATCACTCGGCACCAGAACTTCCAAGGCACGGTTAAGCGCCTCGTTTTCCAGCATCACCCCACCTAAAACCGACATTTCCGCTTCGAGATTCTGGGGTGGCAAACGATGTGAAGATGATGGTTCGGACATACATTTCTCCCAACAACTGACAATGTCGGCAAGATAACAGGAAAAAGCACCGACACAAAACAAAAAGAGGGCCCAAAAACAGACCCTCTGTTACAACCTGACTAAGTGGCGTAAACGCGACGCAAAAGAGCCGTCTTTAGAGTGCCGGCGTTCCCAGACTCATGCGCTTACGTTCGCGTTTATTCTGATACATCCGGTCATCAGCTCGTCGTATGACTTCCTCCAGACTAACTCCCGGCCCATCACTGGTAGCAAGCCCCAGGGAAATACCCAGGGGTATATCTTTACGATTACTATTGTACTCGTCCACCGCCTGCTGAATCCGTCTGGTGACTATCTCGCCGCTTTTTTTGTCAGTCGCGGGCATCAGAATAATAAACTCATCCCCCCCGACCCGGGCAAGAATATCCTCCTTGCGCAGACAGTTACGCATCAGACTGGATGCCGCTGTCAGCAGTTCATCCCCTTTTTTATGACCAAAGCTATCGTTTGCCAATTTTAAGCCATCAAGATCAGCAGCAATAATGGTCACCGGGTAACTACGTCCCCCTTCAAACCGCTCAATCTCGCATTCCAAAAAAGCGCGGTTGTAAAGATCGGTTAACTTATCCCGCAGACTTAAATACTCCAGTTGCGCTTCAATTTTTTTGCGACTAGTAATGTCAGAATTACTGCTTCTGATGCCGACGAACTCGTCTTTCTGATTATAAACAGGAAGGCAGATATGATCAATCCACTTGATTATCCCCTGTTTGGTCACAATCCGGAACTCATTTCCACCAGGCTCCTGTTGCTTTTTGACATCTTGAAAATGGAATGTCCAATGCTCCAGATCTTCGGGATGAACCATCTTTTTTACCAGTCCCGGATTATCCAGCAACTCCTGTTCAGTGTAGCCGGTGATACGTTCACAAGCCGGGGAGGTATAGACGATTTCCCCATGGGGGGTCTGCCATAGAATCCAATCGGTTGCAACATCGGAAATCATTTTGAACAGTTGCTTACTGTCCTCCAGATCTTTTCTACTTGCACTTAAGGACTGTCGCATGATTTCCATGGTTGCAGCGAGCAGGCCGATTTCATCGGAGGTTTTCACCATGATCGGCCGATCCAGTTCACCAGCGGCAAACAATCTCGCTTTACCGACGAGATATTTCAAGGGTCGCAAAAAGAAGCGGATCAGCAACGCAATCACCAAAAAACCCAGGGCCACCATCAGTAAGCCGTAAAGGATACTGGTGTTACGCTGACGGTTGGCCAATCCAAGAATCTCGGAGTTGTCGTATATTCGCTTGACATGAAAGTTGATTTCGCCGTTGAAATCTTTTAGCGGAAATACCTGAACAAACTCGTGATCAATCTGTAAAAACAGATTCTGGTTGTCTTTAAGGGCATCCAGATCGTCAGGAGAAAGAGACCATTGGAAATCTCGCTCAGTAGTGCCGGCTATTTGTTTCTGCTCGCCATCCTTGGACGAAAACAAAAACCATTCGCCGAAAACGGCGCGCTTCCAGATATTGAGGATACGCTCTTCGAGAAACATTCCTAATTCGAGGGCACCGATATATTCACCTTGATAAAATATCGGCTCAATATGACGCAAAGCATAACCATTCACTCCTTCTTCCCCGCCGACAGCAACACGTTTGGTACGGTTAACCGCAGCCACCATCGGTCGCAGCTCCGTCAGGTCATCCCCATAATTATCAGGACGATGAGCACGAAAAAAAGTACGGTTGTCAGGCAGATGAAAGTGGTAGATGTCTATATCAGCGCGGCGCAAAGTCTCTACCGCTGAAAGAGCCTTCAAAGCAAGGCCTTCGCGATCCCGCTTGGCAAAAGCCTCAATAAGTTTTTCATTGAGCACCATCTGTCCAATCGAGGCACTGAGGATCTGGCGACTTACATAAAACCGCCGGGGCACAATATCAATAGCCATTTGGTCAGTTTGTTTAGTCTTCTCGGCAATAATCTTATTTGTGTCAAGCTGTGATTTGACAACAATAAAGCCCAACAGAAGCAAGAAAAAAATCCCGATACAACCAAGGATTTTAGTATACAGGTAGGTTTTATTGACGTGCTCGATGTTCATCAAGGGCAGGATCTCCCTGTGTGCTGTCTAACAGCAATTTTTCTGCTTTTGCCCCGCGGAAGTCGTGACTTAACTGCAGGTGAGGCAAACGATCAAACGGGTTGTAAATTACCATCTGTCTTATTGAGTTTGCGATAAAAACAGCTGGATCGCGTTCGCCCCGACGTAGCGTCTCTGGTGTGACAGGCACCGTCCCCCTGAGGTTCAACCAGGTAGATCAGTGCATCCTGGTCACAGTCGATATAAATATCAATAATTTTGAGATAATCCCCGGATGTTTCACCTTTGGTCCAGAGCTCATTGCGTGAGGTCGACCAGAAGGTCGCCATCCCTTTTTCCAGGGTCACCTCCAATGCTCGGCGGTTAACGTAGGCCAGCATCAAGATACGGCTATCGTCGACGTCCTGAACAACTGTTGGAACAAAACCTCCGCGTTTAGCAAAGTCGATCAACAATTCACGTCCTTCTTCCAACTGTTCCCTGTTCATAGAGCCTAGAGCCACCCTTCAGATTAAAAAATACTGAGCACCCGTATTCTGCCTATAACTCGTTAAAAATTCAAGGACAGTTTCATTAAAAAGAGACCAGCATATCAGTTATTCCACTTTTTCAAAAAAAAAAGGGTGCCAGGAAGAGACCCGACACCCTTACTATGATCGCCTTCCGATCATTCCTGGTGCGTTATCCAAGAATAAGATCGACAGCTTTTTTTGCTACCTTGATGGATAAATCAGTTGCCTGACATAATCGCGGCAACATCAGCGGCGACATCACCAGTCGGTTTGATATCAAATTTTTCTACCAACACTTTGGCAACATTGGGTGATAAAAAGGCCGGCAATGTCGGTCCCAGACGGATGTGCTTAACTCCTAAAGCGAGCAGGGCCAGCAGTACCACAACGGCCTTTTGCTCATACCAGGCGATATCATAGGAGATCGGCAGATCATTGATATCCTCCACGCCAAATACTTCCTTGAGCTGTAGCGCGATGTAGGCCAACGAATAGGAATCGTTGCATTGACCGGCATCCAGAACCCGGGGTATGCCACCGATGTCGCCAAGATTGAGCTTGTTGTAGCGGTATTTGGCACAACCGGCGGTCAAGATAACGGTATCATTCGGTAGCGCTTCTGCCACTTCCGTAAAGTAATGACGGCCAGGCTGGCGGCCGTCACAGCCAGCCATAACGACAAAACGCTTGAGGGCGCCAGACTTGACGGCGTCAACCACCTTGTCAGCCAGGGCCATGACCTGGGCATGGGCGAAACCACCAACGATGGTGCCGCTCTCAATCTCTGTCGGAGCCGCACAGGTTTT
>CAZMFD010000076.1:2874-10202 GCA_964565445.1 uncultured Geobacteraceae bacterium | reverse complement strand
CAACGAGATTCAGGACAAGGTCACCCAACACTTCAAAAAAGCCAGCTAAACCGGCAGATTTTTCTTTTTGATTTTTTCAATCAGGGTTGTGCGTTTAAGGTTCAGCAACCGCGCCGCTTCCTTCTTGTTGCCGCCACTGCGGGAAATGGCCTCGAGTATCAGTCGATCCTCAAAATCACTGATCAAGGTATTAAAATCAATCCCATTATCCCCCCATTGAATATCAGCAGGTGACGCAGGGAGAGGATTCGCAGCCGCTGTGGATGCTTCTACCCCTGGCGCTGGGCTGCTGCCAGGGCTACTGAGCAGCGCTGCAGCATTCTCGCAGCAGTATTTCTCTGGTAATTCTTTCAAACTGATCCGCTTGCCACGGTGAAGTATCACCAGGCGCTGGATCAGATTTTCCAGCTCGCGCACATTGCCGGGCCAGTCAAAGGCCATCAAACTCTGCAGGGATTCCGGATCCAGAGTGGTCCGCCGATCACTTTTACGACGGGTAAAACGGTCAATAAAACGTTCGATCAACAGCATAATATCGGCACGCCGTTCCCGCAATGGTGGTGCAATAATTGGAATGACTGCCAGACGATAGTACAGATCTTCACGGAAACGACCCGACGCGACCAGATGGTCAAGATTCTGATGGGTCGCCGCGATCACCCGCACGTCGACCTTGGTCGGTCGCACCCCCCCCACCTGCTCTACCTCGCGTTCCTGTAACACGCGCAACAGCTTGGCCTGCAGGGTCGATTTCATGTCGCCAATCTCATCAAGAAACAGGGTGCCACCATCAGCATGCTGAATCCGGCCGATTTTTGACTGCATGGCACCGGTAAAAGCCCCTTTGACATATCCAAACAGTTCGCTTTCCAACAGCTCATCTGGGATAGCAGCACAGTTCACCGGCACAAAATGTCCGGTCCTGCGTGGACTATTGTCATGAACCGCACGGGCAATCAGCTCCTTACCGGTGCCGCTCTCTCCCTGAATGAGAACCGTACTGCTACCTTCTTCGGCAACACAGGCGATCAGATCGAACAATTCAAGCATCTGTGGCGAATGGCCGATCATTCCACCAAAATCATCATTTGTGGCCACCATGTCGTGTCCCATTCTTTCTATGGTCATGAAGCTCTGTCGCAACAAGAACCGTTGATACTATAGGCTTCACTGAATTTGATCAGTAATTGAATATAATGATTTTTTGATAATGTGTCAATATTTAGACACACCTTTATGGCAGGTGTAAAAACGAGAACAAGGGATTGCTGGCTTTTTAACATCAATGAGTCGATAAGGTCGGGACACTGACGGCGTTTTCGGCTACAGCAGGGAGCAACGCCTGAAGCGCCGCGTCACGCTGAGACGAGGGTAAATCAGCAAGGTCTGCCACCTTCCGGTAGAAGGAGCGCAGGTCACCACCAGATTGCTCGAGGAGAGCATCAAATGCCGGCAAATAATAATGATAGGTGGCCATCAGCGCAAAGTGGGAATTATTCAGGGGACGATTGACCCAAGCGTCGAAGCGTCCATCCCCGCCCCATTGCTGTTTCAACATCGCGTAGCGCCGGTGAAATTCGCTTAACAGCTGCTCCTTGGCTGCAAGTTGAGCGGCTTCCGTCATGGCGCTGTGATATACAGCCTCAAGGTCCTGGCGAGTCAGCAATACCAGATCAATAAATTCCTGCCGGCGCGACCGCTGCTGCCGATAGGCGCTCATCTTGTTCTCTTGCTGACGTAATTTGAGCCAGCGCTCAACACCAACCAGTTCAACCATTTGGGCAAACGATTCGTTAAAGGTACTATCGTCTTTGATATAGAGTTGCTGATGAGCCAGCTCATGAAAAATCAACCCGGCAAGATGTGCCTCCGGGTAGTGAATAAAGGTATTGAGAACTGGATCATCGAACCAGTTCAGGGTCGAATAGGCGACCACGCCATAGACTTGAACATCGTACCCCTGTTCCACGAGGCGCCGAGCAAAGTGCTGCGCCGCCGTTTCATCAAAGAAGCCCCGATAGGGTACGCAGCCGGCTACCGGAAAACACCAGGTCACCGGGTCAACCGACCGGGAAGGAGCGGCGACAACATTCCAGACCGCATAAGGACGTTTGAGTTCAGCATAGCTGCGGTAGCTGCGATTGTCGGGCAACAACAATTCGGCACTGGCAAAATCGCGGATGTCCTGCACCAGTTCCAGACGCTGTTTCAGGTCAGCGGGGGTCTGCTCAGCAACGATCAGCTCCTGAAGATCACGACGCTGTGCCAGCAAGTGCCATTGACCAAGCGCGGCCTGACGATAATAGTTGATTTCAGAACAACCGCCCAGGACTAAGCAGAAAAACGCAACAAGGCACCACATGGGCCAGCCATAGCTACCGGTTGTCCCTCCCATTGCCTTCTGCAAAAAACTCTGTTCGCGTTTTTTTGCCATTGCCAGCACCTATCTATCCGGCTGGAGAACTACATCATCAACAATAAACTCAACGCCATGACCACCATACCGGCGACCAGCCCGATCAAACTGTCATGCCCTTTGCCATAAGCCCTGCTGGCAGGCAGCAGTTCGTCAAGGCTGATATACACCATGGTACCGGCGACACCGCTGAAGAGAAAACCCATCACTTCCGGTGGCACCGCCCCATCACTGCCGCCAAAGAACATCACAATGCCAAAATACGCAATAATCGCCCCCAACGGCTCCGCCAGGCCACTGAGAACAGAATACCAGAAGGCTTTGAGGCGACTGCCGGTCGCATAATAGATGGGAACCGAGACGCTGATGCCTTCCGGAATATTATGCAAAGCGACAGCAAGTGCGATAGCAACACCCAAAGCAGGGTCTTCAAGAGCCGCGAGAAAGGTCGCAATCCCTTCCGGAAAGTTATGGATCGTGATCGCCAGGGCGGTGAACAGGCCCATCCGCATCAATTTTTTATTTTCAAGACCATGTTCACGGATATAAACATCCGGCTCCATTTCTTTGCGAATGGCCAGGGTTTCATCCTCAGAATGGATCTCGTGCGGATTCTCAGCGGCAGGAATCAAGGCATCGATCAAACCGATCATCAACATGCCGGCGAAAAATCCGCCAGTATTGATCCAGTGCCCCCAGTAGTCACCAAACGCCTCGGTTAAGACCTCAGCCCCCTTAAAGAATATTTCAACAAAGGCCACATAGAGCATAACGCCGGCCGAAAAACCGGTGGCGATAGAAAGAAAACGAAAATCGGTGCGCTTTGCCATAAAAGCAATGAGACTGCCGAATCCGGTTGCCAGGCCGGCGAATACTGTCAGTCCCAGCGCCATCCAGAAATTTTCCATTAACAAACCCTTTTAAAAAAACAAACGACCCTTTAAAAAATGCTCTCGAAACAAGTCATGGGATGGCTAAGCAGAAATTTCGCCCTCCAAGGCCTGGTGGTTTTTCAGGGGCGCAGGCATACATATAGTATGTCAAGGTCCTGAAAAAACGCCGTAACGCCGGAGGGCGGACTTTTTGCGACGCCATCAAAAAAAACTCAGAAACATTCGCGTACCCATCAGCAACAAAAAAACGGCAAAGATTTTTTTCAACCGGGCAACCGGCAGAGCATGGGCAAGTCGGACACCGAAGGGAGCAGTAAAATAGCTCACCAGCGCCACACCAAAAAGGGCCGGCAGATAGATAAAACCGAGACTCCCGCTCGGTAGGTCGGCAACAAACAGGCCATTAATCAGATACCCCATGGAACCGGCCAGTGCAATCGGCAGCCCGACTGCCGCCGACGTACCCACCGCCGTGTGAATAGGTTGGTTGCACCAACCCAAGAAGGGTACTGTCATGGTTCCTCCACCGATACCCACCAGGCTGGAAATTCCGCCGATGCCACTGCCAACGCCCAACATCCCGACTTTTCCCGGCAGGCCTCGTGAAGGGCTCGGAGTGATATTCAGCAACATCTGAATGGCCACATAGTAGAGGAAACAGGCAAAGAACACGCTTAAAAATTTACTGCTGAGCTGGGCCGCCACCCAGGTCCCCATAAAAGTCCCCAGCAGGATACCCGGAGCCAACCCCTTGACTGCCGACCAGTTGACCGAGCCGCGGGCATGATGGGCACGAAAGCTGGAAATAGAGGTGACAATAATGGTTGCCAGGGAGGTTCCCAAGGCCAGATGGAGAATATAGGTTTCAGGGAACTGTTGGGCCACAAAAGTGAATGTAAGTAGCGGCACGATCACGATACCACCGCCAATTCCCAACAGCCCGGCCAACACCCCTACTACCGCACCAGTCAACGCATAGATTAGCCAGAACATCATTTCTTAACCTTTTGCTTATTGTGTGTGTTGTTGCTGACATTGCCGCAATCTGTTTGCTTATGGCAGAAGAGCCAGCACTTCACAAAACTTAGTCGGTCACCCGCAAAATTCTTTTGCGGGCAAAGTAAACCACGCGATCATTGTCTAAAAATGGCAGAAAACGTGTTTTTTGATTGAGAAAATCTTTGACCCGGCTTTTGTTTCCCGGCAGATTAACGAAAATCCTCGCCTCAATAGCATCACCAACAACCGGTTCAACCCGCACCCGATGCTCCTCGCCAAGGGCCAGCAACGGATCAAATTCCAGTTCAGCGGAGAGTGACAACGAAACCGTCTGTTCCAGATTGACCAATTGCACCTGGCCGTCGCGGCGTAGCGGCAGAAAGGTTTCGTCGCCATTGAGAAGTTCACCGACCCGCTGTGGCCCGGTCAGATAGATCCCCTGCAGTTGCACGAAGGTTTCGCCACTGATGCGTAAGCCATTCACCATCATCAGCTCCACTTCGCAGGTTTCAACAATAACCCGTTGATCATCCATCATTAACCTCCCGCCGCATTATTCAGCGCAGTAAACTGCCCCTTATTAGCGGCAAATCGTGCAGCCTCTTCTACCGAAACCTTCTTGTCATTCACCAGCTTCTGCAACGCCTGATCCATCAATTGCATCCCATCCTTGCTACCGGTCTGGATAATCGAGGGAATCTGGAAGGTCTTCCCTTCGCGAATCAGGTTGGCCGCCGCGGCATTAACCTTGAGAATCTCAAGCGCTGCACAGCGCTTGCCATCCAGAGTGCGGAGCAACTGCTGAGCCACCACACCGCGCAACGACTCCGCCAGCATGGTGCGGATCTGTTCCTGCTGGGTTGTCGGAAACACGTTTACCAGGCGATCAACGGTTTTCGCCGCACTGCTAGTATGTAAGGTGCCAAACACCAGGTGACCCGTCTCGGCTGCGGTAACCGCGAGTTCAATGGTCTCAAGATCACGCATCTCTCCGACCAGAATAATATCCGGATCTTCGCGCAACGCGGCCCTTAAGGCACTGGCGAAGCTGTTGGTATGCACCCCGACCTCACGCTGATTGATCAGACTTTTCTGACCATGATGGACAAATTCAATCGGATCCTCAACGGTCAGGATGTGTTCATTACGATTGCGGTTGATATGATCGATCATCGCCGCCAGGGTGGTTGACTTGCCGCTACCGGTTGGCCCGGTTACCAGCACCAAACCTTTTTTAAAGTCACAAAAATCCAGCACTCCCTGCGGCAATCCTAATTGTTCAACGGTTAAGATATCCGCTGGGATAATCCGGAAGACGGCGCTGACCCCCAACCGTCCCATAAAAATATTGGCGCGAAAACGCGCCTTGAGCAACGCGGCTTCATAGGCAAAATCAAGATCATGACGCTCCTCAAAGGTCTGACGCTGGACTTCACTCATGATTTCGTAAAGCAGAGCACGATTCTGATCACCATTAAGGATCTGATTAATCGCCGGTCGCAATTGCCCCGACACGCGGATCAACGGCGGGTTGCCGGGCGACAGGTGTAGATCGGAGCCACCCTGCTGTTGAAGGATCTGAAACAGTTTCTCAATTTTTGCCATTGGCTTGCCTCTTTATTGAAATTCTTTATCAAGCAAGGATCCTATCAGGAAACTCAAAACAAATCACAGCCTGCCATTTAAAAATTGCATTTTTTTTGCAGAAAAATGGGCGCAGCCCCTCCCAGTCAGAAATTTTTCAGAAATCATCGTTACCATGGGTGTCATAGACTGTTCTGCTTTCCTCAAGGTAACCTGTTATGCCGCCAAAAGTTGCATTGTTATTTGAGGACAACCCCTTTTGTCGCGATCTGATGACGGAAATACTGACGGAAAAAGATTTTGAGGTCACAGCTTTCGCCGATCCGACCAGCTATGTAGCTGATAAGACCCGCTGCTACCACTGCGGCGCCGATGCCTGCGCCGATGCATTGATTACCGACAATCAGATGCCGGGGATGAGCGGGCTTGAATTAATCCAGTGGATTACTAATCGCGGCTGCAAACTGGCAGACAACCCCAAAGCGATCATTTCCGGAAACTTATCGAGTGAGGAACATGAAGAGGCACAACAGCTTGGCTGTAAAATTTTTCAGAAACCAACCTCAATTCACGAGATTTACCAGTGGCTGGACGACAAGGAATAGTTCAGGAATTTTCAACAGATTTGGATACGGAGGGGTCATGAAGAAACTGACATCCATTACACTCATCGGCATTTACACCCTGTTAACCGTTACGATCGGTTATTCCAGCGATCTGCTCTCGGCAGATGCGGTAGCAGCAGCTGAACGCTTTGCTCAGGTGATTGACAACGGCAACAGCCGTGCTGCCTACAGCCAGGCATCGCCCTTATTGCGACAGTCACAGAATGAACAGGAGTTTGTAACCACTATCGAACGAGCCCAGCTTTTGTTGGGGCCGGTTCAGCAGCGCCAACTGACCGCCCTGCGCTCCATCGGAATCTATCCGCGCTTTCCTGATGGTGATTATCTGATCGTTCAGTTTGAAGCGCGCACGCAGCATAAAAACAAGGCCGCTGAAGTCATTTTACTGCGCCACCAGGATGGCGTCTGGCTGGTAGCTGACTACAGCATCCGCTGATATTACCAGCTCGCAAGAATAGCGGTTCCAACAGGGAGGCGGGGGGCGGCCAGGCCGTCAAGGTCTGGCCGACCAGCAACGTTCGTCCTCAAGCCTCGTATCCTGATTCTTTTACCCTATCAATCTCAATCACTTATCAATCAGCCGTCGGAAACCAGTCACGAGTGCGGTTGGCATATTTTACCAACGCCAGCATCAGCGGCACTTCCACCAACACCCCGACAATGGTCACCAGCACCACCGGCGGGGTGGCACCGAAGAGGATAATCGCCACGATATCACCGCACCAGCCAGGTATTGCTTGGCGAGTTCCGGTGGGATAAAGGCACTGAACACGACATAAAAAAAGAAGGCAGCAATCCCGAACATGGAAA
>CAZMFD010000076.1:0-2774 GCA_964565445.1 uncultured Geobacteraceae bacterium | reverse complement strand
ATAAAGGCACTGAACACGACATAAAAAAAGAAGGCAGCAATCCCGAACATGGAAAACGGCTTGATCAGCCAATTGGCAATCCAGGTTACATAGAGCCCGGTGGGATTTTTGCCGACATTTTTAACACTGGCAAAATCAACCTTCATCATCATCGGATAGATCATCAACCAGATCAGCACCGCAATTGGAATCGACACGTTGGCATATTCAAAACGACCGAGAGCCTCCGGAATAGCCGGAAAAAATTTACCGATCAGCACCCCGACAACCATACAGAGGACAACCCAGATCGTCAGGTTTTTCTCAAAAAAACTGATTCCCTCCATTTTTTGTTTTGCCACCATCTAACTCCCTGCCAGTTCATTACAAAAATAATCACCCAACTGCGTGCGGATCTCGTCGCGCACCCGGCGGTAGACGCTCATGATTTCTTCGTCCGTTCCGGTTGTTTGGGGGGGATATTTAAAACCGATGTGGGCAAAATTTTCCATAGGTCAACAATATTCGCTCATGCGGATAGGTGTCAAACAGCATCATCCGATCTGAAAAATCTGAACAAACAACTTGACTGTCGCGCTCTATTGGCTATATTGCCAAATATGCAAACACCATCTGATTACTACCAACAACAAAAACACCATTTGCTCGCCCGCACCAGGGTGATCAAGGCGTTGGCTCACCCGACCCGCTTGTTCATTGTTGAGGAGCTGGAAAAAGGGGAGCGCTGTGTCTGTGATCTGACGGCGATGATCGGCGCGGATGTTTCCACCGTATCCAAACATCTGTCGATATTGCGCCAGGCCGGGATTGTCGTCGATGACAAACGCGGCAATCAGGTTTTTTACTGCTTAAAGGTTCACTGTATCCTCAATTTTTTTGGCTGTGTCGAGTCGGTTCTCGATTCGCAACGCGCTGACGCGCTGCGTCGATAAACATAACTTTTTTTCTTTAAAAGCTTGGCTTTTTTGCCAAACAGGAAAACCTGGAGTACCTAAGTGAAACGCTTTACAGAGCTGAAAATCCTGACGATGATCATCGCTGTTTTTATCATCTGCTATTACCTGCCGGTCGAATGGCTGAAAAGCAGCGGTCGGATCGAGTCGGCGTTCTGGGAAGCTCTCTATCTGGCCCGCTGGTACGCCCAAGAGCATGTGATCCTGTGCCTGATCCCGGCCTTTTTTATTGCCGGTGCGGTTGCTGTCTTTATCAGCCAGGCCGCAGTGATGAAATACCTCGGGCCGCAGGCCAAAAAAGCCACAGCCTACGGGGTTGCCTCTGTTTCCGGCACCCTGCTGGCGGTGTGTTCCTGTACGATTCTTCCCCTGTTTGCCGGCATCTATCGCATGGGGGCGGGTCTTGGGCCGGCTTGTGCTTTTCTTTACTCCGGCCCGGCCGTCAACATCCTCGCCATCGTCTTAACCGGAGCCGTTCTGGGGCCACAGATGGGGATTGCTCGTGCCATCGGCGCTATCGTTTTTGCCGTGGTCATCGGCTTATTGATGCAGTTTATCTTTCGTAAGGACGATCAAGAGCGCATCGATGCAGCTAGCATGCCGGAAGCCGAAGTCAGTCGCCCACTGTGGCAAAACGCCCTGTATTTCGGCAGTATGGTCGGCATTCTGGTGTTTGCCAACTGGGGCAGTTCCGGCGAAAGCTCGGGGCTCTGGGCGACAATTTATGCATCCAAGTGGTATCTGACGAGCTTCTTCTCGATCATGCTCGCAGTCATTCTGGTATTCTGGTTTGGTGTTGACAAACTAAAAATGCTGATCACGGCAGCAGCTGTCATCTTTGTAGCACTGATCTGGCCGGATCAGCCGTTGATCCCCTTTGTTGTCGGGGTCATCGGTCTGTCGCTGCTGACCACCCTGGATCGCAGCGAGAGCGATGAGCTGCGCGACTGGTCGGCCAACAGTTGGGACTTTGCTAAAAAAATCATGCCACTGCTGTTTTTTGGCGTCCTGATTGCCGGTGCCCTTCTCGGCCGCCCGGATCATGAAGGCTTGATCCCTTCCTCTTGGGTTGCCGGACTGGTGGGAGGCAACTCTTTGTGGGCGAACCTGTTCGCTTCGGTTGTCGGTGCCTTCATGTATTTTGCCACCCTGACCGAGGTGCCGATTCTGCAAGGACTCATCGGTGCCGGAATGGGTAATGGCCCGGCTCTGGCGTTGCTGCTGGCCGGCCCGGCCCTGAGTCTTCCCAACATGCTGGTCATCAATAGTGTCATGGGGGTTAAAAAAACTGCCACCTTTGTGGCCCTGGTGGTGATCATGGCGACCATCAGCGGCATGATCTACGGTCATCTTTTCCCCTGACAGATTCTCCACCAAACCATGACAAGGAGCAAAACGATGAAAAAAATTCAGATTCTCGGAAGCGGATGTAAAAAATGTAACGAGTTGACTGCCAATGCCGAAAAAGCCGCCCAGACCGCCGGCGTTGAATTCCAAATCGAAAAAATCACCCAACTCAACGACATTATGGCTTTCGGCGTCATGACGACCCCCGGCCTGGTCATCGACGGCAAGGTCATCTCCCAGGGAAAACTCCTCTCAGCGGACCAGGTCGCCGAACATCTGAAAGGCTAGTGTTTGCTATACCATGGAAGATTATCTCCGGACTGGTAATCGGACCATTCATGGCAAAACAATCTGCGGTGTGCTGGTCATTGCCGGCGGGTTCTGGCTGGTGTATTCGACCTCCTGACCTGCAATTCAAACAGCAACGGGGAGACTGCTGGATAGCGGTCTCCCCGTTGCTGCTTTACGATTTAT
>CAZMFD010000075.1:0-10506 GCA_964565445.1 uncultured Geobacteraceae bacterium | reverse complement strand
CGCCCCTACGATATTATCCATCTTTTTGATGTTGTTCGTATATTCCGTGTCTTCCGTGGACAATCGTTTTTTTGGATTATAAACACACCGCCACCCCATAAAGGAAGGGTCACACAAACGAGCAGATGAGATCAACCGCGATTAATTGACACCTTCAGGTCATTAAGAATAGGATGGCGACTCATTTCTTCACCGGGAGTTATTTGTGGCACGCGCGAAAACTGTTTACAGCTGTCAGCACTGCGGCTATCAGAGTCCCAAATGGCACGGGCGCTGCCCCGACTGTCAACAGTGGAACAGTCTGGTCGAAGAGCAGTCACTGTCGGTTGCAACTCATAGCCGCGCTCTGGCTGAGCCGGGACGTCCAGTCAAACTGGCGGCCGTCGATTGTCGTTCCGAAGACCGCTTGCGTACCGGACTGGATGAACTTGATCGAACCCTGGGTGGCGGCGTGGTTCCCGGCTCCCTGATCCTGGTTGGCGGTGATCCCGGTATCGGCAAATCGACCCTGCTGTTGCAGGCCTTTGCCCACCTCGCCGCCAACGGCATCGCCCTCTATGTTACTGCTGAAGAATCAGTGCGCCAGGTCAAAATGCGCGCGGATCGCCTCGATATTGCGATTGACAATCTTTACCTGCTGGCCGAAACCTCGCTGGATCAGATCAAGCAACGCATCAGTGAGCTCAAACCAGCCTTTCTGGTCATCGACTCGATCCAGACCATCTTTACCAGCAATCTCGATTCCGCCCCCGGCAGTGTCAGCCAGGTCCGTGAATGTTCCGGCCAACTGATGATTCAGGCCAAGAGCCTGGGACTGCCGACCTTTATCGTCGGCCACGTCACCAAAGACGGTGCCATCGCCGGACCGCGGGTACTGGAGCATATCGTCGATACCGTCCTCTATTTTGAGGGCGATCCCGGTTATCCCTACCGCATCCTGCGCACGGTCAAGAATCGCTTCGGCTCAACCAACGAGATCGGTGTCTTTGAGATGCGTGGCCAGGGGCTGCGCGAAGTCAGCAATCCGTCGGAACTGTTCCTCGCCGAACGTCCAGACAAGAGCGCCGGCAGCGTGGTCGTTCCCGCCCTGGAAGGCAGCCGCCCGATCCTCGTCGAGCTGCAGGCACTGGTCTCCGCCAGTTCCTTTGGCACCCCCCAGCGCACCGCCATCGGCATCGACCACAAACGCATCGCCCTGCTCATTGCCATCCTCGAAAAAAAGGTTGAACTGTCCCTGGCCGGGCAGGATATCTTTCTCAATGTCGCCGGTGGCGTGCGCCTTGACGAACCGGCCATCGACCTGGCTGCCATTGCAGTGCTCGCTTCCAGTCACCTCAACCGCATTATTAATCCCAAGTTGGTGATCTTTGGCGAAGTTGGCCTGACTGGTGAGGTGCGGGCCGTGACTCAGCCGGAATTGCGCGTCAAGGAAGCGGCGCGCCTCGGCTTCACCGAATGTGTGTTGCCGCGCAAAAGCATCAAGAACCTGGAGGTGCCCGAGGGTATCAGCCTGACCGGCATCGACCAGGTCAGCGAGGCCCTCGATATTATTTTCATTTGAGTAGTAAGGATATAGAGCATGAGTGAGCAACTGACCCATTTTGATAACGACGGCAAGGCCATCATGGTCGACATTACCGCCAAACCGGCCACCAATCGTCAGGCTATTGCCGGGGCCGAAGTCCGGATGAAGCCAGGCACCCTGCAGCAGATTATCGACCAGTCCATTCAAAAAGGGGACGTTTTTGCAGTTGCGCGCCTGGCCGGCATCATGGCCGCCAAACAGACCGCGAACCTCATTCCCCTGTGTCATCCGCTGGCCCTGACCTCGGTCGAGGTCGATTTCACTACCGATCCCGCTGCCGGCACTGTTTCCATCAGAGCCAGCGCCGGCGTCAGCGGCCAGACCGGGGTCGAAATGGAAGCCCTTACTGCCGCAGCGGTCGCCGGCTTGACCATCTACGATATGTGTAAAGCAATTGACAAGGAGATGGTAATCGGGCAGATTTGCTTGTTAAAAAAAACCGGCGGCAAAAGTGGCCCATTTGAACGTAGTGCCGACTGATGCTCCTGGCAACAAGGGAACAACCATGAACAGTAGCAGTACAAGTAGTACCTATAAAATCCGCAAAGGCTTTTTGCTCCCCATGGGGATCACCGTTGTCCTTGGAGTGGTGTTACTGTTTATTGGCATTGGCATTCAGATGCCGTCCGGTCGACTCTACCTGCTGGCCGCCTTTATGGCTCCAGCCCTGTTGATTTTTATTGAGAGCAGTCGCCGCCGGGTCCATATTCATCATGATCATGTCCTGATGGAACGCACCCTCGGCAAAAAGCAGCTCCTTTTTAGCGATCTCACCTCGGTCGATGCGGTCAGGGTCCGCAAGCGGGTTTTCATCAGCCTGACAACCGAGAACAGTTTTATGATTATTTCCAACAGCTACGACCGTTTTGATCAGCTTGTCCGCCAGCTGATTGAACTGGTACCGCAAAGCACCCTAAGCGATGAAGCCCGCCAGTTGGCGGACGATCCACCGCGTAAGTGCAGCGATATCTTTTCAGCCTGGCTCGCTGTCGCTGTGCTGCTGCTGGTCATCGCGGCACAGCTGCGAAGTACTTTTTAACCATCGTTAACTTTCAACTTCTTCACGGCGCCGGAAACAGCCGGCAAAGGGAACAACAAGGGGAAACTTATGGACAAAAAAACGTTGGGGGAATTCAGGGAGCTGCTTAACCTTCAGCTCGAAGAACTGCTGCAGGAAGCCGGAAAAACCGTGTCCGAAATGAATGAGGAAAATGTCAATTTTGCCGACCCGACAGATCGTGCCTCGCTGGAATCGGACCGCAATTTTGAGCTGCGCATTCGCGACCGGGAGCGCAAATTAATCAGCAAGATCCACCAGGCGTTAGAACGCATCGATGATGGAACCTACGGCCACTGCGAAAGCTGTGATGTTGAAATCAGTCCGGAGCGCCTGCGCGCCCGACCGGTGACGACCTTGTGCATCGAATGTAAAACCGAGCAGGAACGTCTCGAACGCATCGGCTAAATACACAAAAGCGACGGACTCGCGCTCAGCTATCCGAGTCCGTCGCGTTTATTTGCCACGGCGAACGCCGATCCTGACCGCTGAAACTCCCGTCGCTGCGGTAATCACGCAAACGCGCCTGATCACGAATGATATCCACCCAGCCGTCTACACGGCGAAATTTCAGTATTTTCCCCGTAGCAATCAGCACATCGAGGACATCATTACTGACCTGACCACTGGTTCCATCCGGATAAATCACTTCAATCAGTTGTCGTTTCACCATATTCACTCCCATTAAGGCCAAAAGCTGAGTACCCGCTGATAAAATACCTCATGCTCTTAACCGCAGCAAAAGAAATCTCTTCCTGCTGTGCCAAGGATGATTGTTTTTTTCTTTCAGCCGGTGTATCGTCAGCGGGCTGAATCAATAAACGACCCCGCTATAAGCAGGTCAGAATATAGAATATTAAATTCAGAATAAAGCTTAATAATTCCGAAGGTTTCCTTCTATATTCTGTCTTCCATATTCTCAGATTTTTATTTCAAGGAGGAACACCATGTTCGGACTGGGAACACAGGAACTGCTCATCATCCTGGTGCTGGTAATGATCGTCTTCGGAGCCGGCAAACTGCCACAGGTCGGCAGCGCGCTGGGCAAAGGGCTGCGCAATTTCAAAAAAGGGGTGAATGACGGCGAAGAAGAGATCGAAGAAGGTGACATCGAAGAAGTCGCCGCCCATAAGAAAAAAGAAATCAAGGAAGAAGAAAAAGAGCAGGACAAGCAATCCTGACCACTGGTGCAGACCCTGCTCCCAACTTCCTAGTCCCCACTACTCAACACCAAACCCTGCGCATGTACTGGCGGGGTTTTTTAATTAGCCGTACAGGAGAACGAGTCAATGACCAAAGCACTGGGCCTCATGTCGGGCGGTCTCGACAGCACCCTCGCCGCCATGGTCCTCATGCGTCAGGGGATTGAGGTGACCGGCATTGCCTTTGTCACCCCTTTTTTTGGCGCTGAAAAAGCCCGCAAAGCGGCGGCGGCCATTGGCCAACCGCTGATCATCGCCGACATCAGCGCCATTCACCTGCAGATGCTCAAACATCCACACCATGGCTACGGTCGTTTTATGAACCCGTGCATCGACTGCCATGCCATGATGTTTCGCCTCGCCGGTGAAAAAATGCAGGAAGATGGTTACGACTTTCTTTTTTCCGGTGAAGTCCTGGGGCAGCGCCCCATGAGTCAGAACTCCACCGCCCTTAAGGCGGTAGCTAAACACTCCGGCTTTTTGGAGCAGATTTTGCGTCCCTTAAGTGCGCGCCGGTTAGCGCCCACAGCGATGGAACAAAACGGCCTGGTTGATCGCAACCAACTGCTCGACATTCAGGGGCGTTCACGCAAACCTCAGCAAGCCCTGGCCAGGGAGTGGGGGCTGAAGGAACTTCCCGCCGTTGCCGGAGGGTGTCTGCTGACGGAAAGAAGCTTTTCCAATCAACTGCGCGATCTATTCAGCCATCATGGCAGTGCCGACGTCAGCGACGTCGAACTGCTCAACATCGGTCGCCAGTTCCGCCTTAAACCCACGGCCAAACTGGTGGTCGGCAGAAACCAGGAAGACAACCAGGCCCTTGAAGGGTTTCTGACAGAGTCCAGACTCCTGCTGCGCTGCCAGGATTTCAGCGGCCCTTTGGGCGTGCTCTGTGGTGACACTGATCAGACCACCCAGGAACAGGCCGCTGCGATTGTTGCCTCCTATAGTCAGGGAAAAGACGAACCGCTGGTAAAAGTGCTCTGTTTTGCCCACAACTCAAGCTCCAGCCTGACCGTCCCCCCCATGCCCCGGGAAGAATCCATCAAAATGCTGCTGCGTTGAAAAGGCAGAATATAGAATTCAGAATACAGAAGAAGGGCAACACCTTCTATATTCTATATTCTGCCTTAAAAACATTAAAGCCCCCGCCGAGGCTTAACTCTCGACGGGGGCTTTGGTGTTTTAACTTAACTTACGGTGTAGCGTTGGGCTTACATCATGCCGCCCATGCCGCCCATTCCACCCATACCACCCATGCCGCCCGGCATTGGAGGCATAGCATCTTTGTCTTCGGGCTTATCAGCGATCATCGCTTCGGTGGTCAGCATCAGACCGGCAACCGATCCGGCATTCTGCAGGGCACTGCGGGTCACTTTGGTCGGATCAATGATGCCGGCCTCGATCATGTCGCAGTATTCATCAGTGGCGGCGTTGAAACCGTATGCTCCTTTGCCCTTCAGAACCTTATCGGCAACGATGGCACCTTCAACGCCGGCATTGATCGCGATCTGACGCAGCGGTGCTTCGAGGGCGCGGATCACCAGGTCGACGCCGAACTTCTGCTCGCCTTCGATTTTAAGCTTCTTCAGCGCCGGCAGGCAGCGCATCAGGGCCACCCCACCTCCAGGAACGATACCCTCTTCAACCGCAGCACGGGTAGCATGCAGAGCATCCTCAACGCGGGCTTTCTTTTCTTTCATTTCGGTTTCGGTAGCTGCACCGACCTTAACCACGGCAACGCCTCCGACCAGTTTGGCCAGACGCTCCTGCAGTTTTTCACGATCATAATCGCTGCTGGTCTCTTCAATTTGGCCACGGATCACCTTGACGCGTCCTTCAATGGAAACCTCGTCACCGGCACCATCGATAATGGTGGTGTTATCCTTGTCGATAACAACCCGCTTTGCGGTTCCGAGCATATCAACGGTAGCGTTTTCAAGTTTGAAGCCCACCTCTTCGGCAATCACCTGGCCACCGGTCAGCACGGCGATGTCTTCGAGCATCGCTTTACGACGGTCACCAAAGCCGGGAGCTTTAATCGCACAGACGTTGATGGTACCACGCAGCTTGTTAACCACCAGGGTCGCCAGCGCTTCGCCATCGACATCTTCAGAAATGATCAACAGCGGACGGCCCTGCTTGGCGACCGGCTCGAGGATCGGCAGCAGATCCTTCATGTTGCTGATTTTCTTGTCGTGGATCAGAATCAACGGGTCTTCAAGGACAGATTCCATGCGCTCGGCATCGGAAACAAAATAGGGGGAAAGGTAACCACGGTCGAACTGCATCCCCTCAACGGTTTCCAGGGAAGTTTCCATCGACTTGGCTTCTTCGACAGTGATAACGCCTTCCTTGCCGACTTTTTCCATCGCCTCGGCAATGATGTTGCCGATGGTCTCATCGCTGTTGGCAGAGATGGTACCAATCTGGGCAATTTCCTTGTGGTCTTTGACCGGCTTGGAAAGCTTTTTCAGCTCTTCAACCGCAGCAATAACCGCTCTGTCGATACCACGCTTGAGCTCCATCGGATTGTGACCGGCGGTCACCAGCTTAACGCCTTCCTGATAGATGGCTTGCGCCAGCACGGTCGCGGTAGTGGTACCATCACCGGCGACATCGGAGGTCTTGGAAGCAACTTCCTTGACCAGTTGGGCGCCCATATTCTGAAACTTGTCTTCGAGTTCGATCTCTTTAGCCACGGTCACACCATCCTTGGTGATCAGCGGAGCACCGTAGGACTTGTCGATCACGACATTACGCCCTTTAGGTCCGAGGGTTACCTTAACCGCATCAGCCAGAACGGCGACACCCTCAAGAATCGTAGCACGAGCATCCTGTGAAAAAATAAGTTGTTTTGCCATAATAATTTATATCCTCCGTTTAAAAATAGTATTAATGAACAGATCGGGCGGCGGCACTACAGGGAGAATCCTGTTACCCGAGAACGCCGAGGATGTCGTCCTCACGCATGATCAGATATTCCTTGCCGTCGACCTTGATCTCACTGCCGGCATACTTGCCGAACAACACACGGTCACCCACCTTGACATCAAGGGCTAGCACCTTGCCCTCGGGGGTCACTTTGCCCTTGCCGGCGGCGACGACTTCGCCTTCCTGGGGTTTTTCTTTGGAAACCGTATCAGGGATGATGATGCCCCCGGCCGTTTTGGTTTCTTCTTCAACACGCTCGACAATGATACGATCCTGCATTGGTCTGATGTTCATACGTTGTGTTCTCCTTTCAAGCCTCAATCCGCGGAAATTTTATCCGCAACAGTTGTCAACGAACCCGGAATCGGGCATGATGTGTGGGCCCGACTCCTTCCTTTTCTTCTGTTAGCACTCAACTCGATCGAGTGCTAACAACGGGTAATAATAATCGGTGTACCATGATTGTCAAGCAAAAAATCAACGAATCGCGGCCAACCCATTGATAACAGCGGCGCATTTAAGTCAGGCTGAAATCTCAACACCCGCGTGATGTCCCCGGCAACCCCTCACAGCACCGCGGCAGCCCCCAAAAAAACCGCGAACAACCGACGAATCCAGGCCCGCAAAAATAGTCGACCGGTCCAGCTGTTTTTACTGTGATTAAAGTTATTCCGGTTGACATTTTTGGCCATGTTCGCTATACGAAGCAGGAACAAAACAGCTTTATATTGCTGCAGCCGCAAGGAACAACATGGACTTCAACATCGGCCAGAAAATCAAAACCCTGCGCAAGCAGCGCAAGCTGACCCTGCAGGATGTCGCCAATGAAACCGGGTTTTCTCCGGCGCTGATTTCCCAGATCGAAAACAACAACGTCTCACCGCCGATTGCTACCCTGTCGAAAATCGCCCGCTTTTTTGATATCAAGATGAGCCATTTTTTTGAGGAGGGGGAAGAAACCAACCGTTACGAGATCGTCCGCTGCGGTGATCGCCGCATTGTCAGCCGCGTCATTTCCAAAGAGGGCACCAGCCACGGCTATACCTACGAAACCCTCTCGTACCGCAAGCGCAACAAAAAGATGGAGCCTTTTGTCCTTACTGTTACAGAACGCGCTCAGGAGGAGACCCTCTACAATCATGAAGGAGAGGAGTTTCTGCTGATCCTCAAGGGTAATGCCGAGATCATTCTCAATGACGAGCGCTTTTCTCTTGAAGAAGGGGATGCCGTTTATTTCGATTCCACCGTCAGGCACCGCCTGCTGGCCAAGGATGGCGAAACGGTGCAGGTACTGGCGGTAGTAACCCGTTAATATAAATAGCCACCAAGACACCAAGGGCTCCAAGAAAGGCAAACCTTGAATCACTGTAAAATCTTAAACCTTTAACAAAAAGGATTTCAGCTTCTCTTGGTGGTCTTGGAGCCTTGGTGGCTGAATTCCAGAAAATAACCACCAAGACACAAAGAGTTCTAAGAAGATCAAAGAAATAGGGTTTGAAATCAAAAGCTCTTGCCTTTAAAAATCAGCCTTTTTGTTTTTCTTGGTGTTCTTGGAGCCTTGGTGGCTAAAAAAGATTGTGCCCAGAACATTCCATTTCCAGGAAGGAAGCCTAAAACCATGAGCCAATTTGATAAAAAAACCGTCTCCGACTGGGAAGCCCAGGCCAAAAAAGAGAAAAAGTCGGAGGATCTCTCCGCCCTTAACTGGGACACTCCCGAAGGCATTACCGTCAAACCGCTCTATACTGCGGCTGACACCGCCGATCTGCCCCATACCAACACCCTGCCGGGCCTTGCCCCTTTTATCCGCGGGCCGATGGCGACCATGTATGCCGGTCGTCCGTGGACGGTACGCCAGTACGCCGGGTTTTCCACCGCCGAAGAATCCAACGCCTTCTACAAGCGCAACCTCGCCGCCGGCCAGCAGGGGTTATCGGTAGCATTTGACCTCGCCACCCACCGCGGCTACGACTCCGATCATCCGCGCGTTGTAGGTGATGTCGGCAAGGCCGGTGTTGCCATCGACTCGGTCGAGGACATGAAAATTCTTTTCGGTGACATCCCACTGGACAAGGTGTCGGTGTCCATGACCATGAACGGCGCCGTCCTGCCGATCATGGCCAACTACATCATTGCCGCCGAGGAGCAAGGGGTTAAACCGGAACAACTGGCCGGCACCATCCAGAACGATATCCTTAAAGAGTTCATGGTGCGCAACACCTACATCTATCCGCCTGAACCCTCCATGCGTATCATCGGCGATATTATTGAATACACCAGCAAACACATGCCCAAGTTCAACTCCATCTCCATTTCCGGCTATCACATTCAGGAAGCCGGTGCCAATAACGCCCTGGAGCTGGCCTTTACCCTCGCCGACGGCCTCGAGTATGTGCGCACCGCCGTCGCCAAGGGGCTCGATGTTGACGCCTTTGCGCCGCGTCTGTCATTCTTCTTTGCGATCGGCATGAACTTTTTCATGGAAGCCTCAAAACTACGCGCTGCGCGTTTTTTATGGGCCGAACTGATGGCGCAATTCAATCCCAAAAACCCCAAGTCTTCCATGCTCCGCACCCATTGCCAGACCAGCGGCTGGAGTTTGACCGAGCAGGACCCCTACAACAACGTGGTGCGCACCACTATCGAGGCGCTGGCGGCAGTGTTAGGCGGCACCCAGTCCCTGCACACCAATGCTCTGGATGAAGCCATCGCCCTGCCGTCTGAGCACAGCGCCCGCATCGCCCGTAATACCCAGCTGGTGATCCAGGAAGAAAGCGGCATCTGCAATGTTGTTGATCCGTTGGGCGGCTCCTACTATGTCGAGTCCTTGACCAACGCCCTGATTGAAGAGGCACGCACCATTATCAATGAAGTCGAAGAACTCGGCGGCATGACCAAGGCGATTGAAACCGGCATGCCGAAACTGCGCATCGAGGAATCGGCCGCCAAAAAACAGGCCGCCATCGACAGCAGCCGCGACGTCATCGTCGGGGTCAACAAGTACAAGCTCGCCAAAGAAGACCCGATCGAAACCCTCAACGTCGACAACGCCGCAGTGCTCAAAGGCCAGATTGCCCGCCTGACCAGAATGCGTGCCGAACGCGATGAAGCCGCCTGCCAGGCAGCCCTTGACGCCATCACCGCAGCAGCGGAGAATAACACCGGTAACCTCCTTGAACTCTGCGTCAACGCCGCGCGCCAGCGCGCCAGTGTCGGGGAGATCTCCGATGCCATGGAAAAGATCTATGGCCGCCACCGCGCCGAAATCAGACTCGTTTCCGGAGCCTATGGATCGATCGTGAGTGAAGATAGCGATTTTGCCGCATTGAAAAAGCGCGTCGACGATTTTGCCGCCAAAGAAGGGCGCCGCCCGCGCATCCTCATCGCCAAGATGGGACAGGATGGCCATGACCGTGGCGCCAAGGTGGTGGCCACCGCCTACGCCGATGCCGGTTTTGATGTCGACGTCGGCCCGCTGTTCCAGACCCCCGACGAAGCCGCCAAGATGGCGGTGGAAAACGACGTCCATGTCGTCGGTGTCTCCAGCCTCGCCGCCGGCCACAAAATCCTGGTGCCGCAACTAGCCGCCGAATTGAAAAAACTCGGCGCCGATGATATCACCATCGTCTGCGGCGGCGTCATCCCGCGCCAGGACTACGACGCCCTGATTGCTGCCGGCGCCGCCAAAATCTTCGGCCCCGGCACCCCGATTACAACTTCGGGCATGC